>JBBUBI010000074.1:0-14335 GCA_038058335.1 Patescibacteria group bacterium | reverse complement strand
TATTGAACTGCACCCTCAGAAGAAAGTGTTACCGATGTCCCCATCCTGTACATAAACTTGACTACCCCCTTAATTAAGTGTATTATTATCGGCCATGTTAGGGGCAGAAACAGGACGCCAGTTGTGGCGCGAATCATTTCGATATTACAAACCTGAAAAGGGAGAGTTAACTGCTTTACTTCAAGATCCTCCGAGAGATTTTGAAGAGCAAGTCAGATTGGTTCCCCGCGTGAATTATACTGTTTATAACGAAAACAGAGACTTGTTTATATCTTTGCAACGTTTTTACTCAAGCCTTTGTGGAAAAATATTGAAAGAGACTGAAAGAGAATCTTTTGCAAGATTTTTGGAACAAAACAGAATTGCTGCAGTTTTTCGTGTAAAAATTCAGAATTCAAAAAAGTTGAAATCTGGAGATAAAAAAGAGCTTGTAATTCTTCGAGCAGTTTCTGGAGAAGCAAGGAAAAATGTGCTCGCAATTTTTGGAGTTTCGTCATCTGAGTAGACGATTCGTGTAGTGGAGGATTGTACTCCTTGTTCAAAGAGCTCCCAAACTAAAACAATTTTTGTCGCTTGTATCATTTCCATCATTGTAGCCTACTGCCGGATTTCTACGGAAAATAATGCGAAGTATTGACAAATTAAGCTAGCGGGTGTATAACAGGCGGTATAAATGAGAGAACGACTAAATGCCGCAACTGCCAACGGTTTACCAGAAAATCGACCTTCAACTCTCTACAGAACTTCTATAATTACAAGAGGCGCGGCCCTTATTTTGCTTCCGCTGGCAGTTGTTACTGCTTGCAAAAATCAAGAAGAATTTGTTATGCCCGAGAATTGTCCTGAAGGTGTACATTCTTCAGGGAAAGGTTCCGCCGATGGCTTTGCTCCTAATACACTCGTATTGCTTTATGAAGGAGATAAAGTTCGTGAAGATGTCCAGGCTGTGTTGGAAAAGTATGATGCATGCAGAGATACAGCCTATATTAGGGCGGACGAAGAAGATACTTCTCATCCATATGTCGTTGATCGTGAAAACAGAGACCTTCTTTTTGATGAATTAAAACCCTTTGTCGATGGAGGTGTATTGGAAGATGTTCATCTGGTATCGACGTTGCAGCCCTAAAATGAGATTTTCTAATTGGCTGGTAAAAAAGGCAAAAATCATAAGATATAGACTGAAGATACTTACCATAACGACAACTTTATCAAGTTTGGTATTTGTAGCGATCGTGCCGGCGAATTTAAATATAGCTACCGATTCGGCTTCTTCTCAGGCTGAAGGAGCTTCTTCTGCGCAGATTATGGTGACTCCAAATGAGACGATCGCTCTTCTGAGTCCAAAGAATAAGCTTGAAGACCAAAGTGTTAGTCACGAAGAAGAATTTGTAATTGAAAAAGATCCAACTGAAAAATTTGCTGTGAACAGATTAGTTATTAAATTTAAAGATGGGGTCAGCGATAATGATAAAAGGGCGATTATACGTCAATTTGGTGCTAAATTTGTAAGGGAGGATCTAGATCTTTTGGGCGTGAAGGTTATACATGTAGATCCCGCCAGGAGGGACGAGGCAGAGAATGCACTTTCTGCCGATTTACGGGTTGAATACGTTCATAGGGAGTCCTTACTTGATAAGCTGAGTGGAGGTTATGGCCCCGGCCCAAACTGCAATCCGAACGACCCGAATTACTGTAGTGGCTGGCAATGGGGACTTGAGGCAATTGGGACAACCGCAGGCTGGAATTTTAACAGGGGAAGCAATACTGTTACCGTCGCAGTCTTAGATTCAGGAATTGCCCTTCATAGAGATATTGATCAAACAAGGTTGATAAACGGCAAGAATTATATTGATAACAATATTAACGTTAGTGACCACACAGGTCATGGCACGCAAGTCGCTTCAGTAATTTTAGCCAATACGAATAACTGGCAAGATATTGCTGCCGTCAATTGGTTTTCCAGGGTTTTGGTGGCTAAAGTGGTTGATGAAGACGATTCTGGTACTACACTTACACTGGCTACTGCTATCAATGATGTTGTAAATAATTATGGAGGTTATAATGTTAGAGTTATAAATCTCAGTGTTACGTCAAGAAACGATATAGATGAACCGGAATTGGCAAACGCAATAAACAATGCAAATAATCACAATATTGTTGTTGTTGCAGGGGCAAAGCATGGTCAGGATGACCCGCTTGGATTTAATGACTGTTTTATAGGATTCCCTGCTGCCTATCAGAATGTGATTTCTGTTGCTGCGCTTTGGCGTGCAGGCCCTGGTGATTATCGGCTACATTCAGGCTGTGCGCAAACTACTTTAAATGGTGTTAACTATTCCCCGATTGATATTTCTGCCCCGGGTGCGGCAATTAAGACACTTTTAGTGGGTAATAATGGGGAAAATTTTGTTGTTGAGGGTTACGGTACTTCTTTTGCGGCTCCTTTTGTTTCTGGGGTCGCGTCAATACTTGCGAGTTGCTCTGGAAATGTTGCTAATGATTTAAAAAACGGCGCAGTTAATATTGGCTCACCCGGTTATGATACTGATACTGGATACGGAAGAGTGCATCTCTGGAAAGCATTAGTTCAGTCTTGTAATCCTAATATAGGGGATGTTAGTTGTAATGGAGTAACTAACTCGACAGACGCATTATATATTTTGAGATATGTGGCAGGGTTGGCAACAGGAACTTCAGGCACATGCCCGGTAAATATTCCCAATGAAATTTATTTACCTCAGGCAGATGTAAACGGGGACGGGAATGTTAACGCGGTTGATGCACTTTTTGTGCTGCAGTATACAGCCGGTGTTCGAAATCTCCAGAGCCAAAGCCTGATTGCCCCAGCGGTTGATAGTGACAGTGATGGGATAACAGATCAACAGGAGGCGCAATATTCGTGCTTGAATCCAAATCTTGCTGATGATGTTATTGATTTTGATCAGGATAAATTGAAAAACGCTGAAGAAATTGTTTTAGGTTCTAATCCTTGTATTGGCGATACAGATGGCGATGGTTTTACGGACTATGCAGAGTTTTGGGTAGGGACGGATCCAGTTTTACGATGTGGCGAAAATGCATGGCCTGCAGATTTAGTTTCTGGCAGCATTCCGGATAGTACCAATAGAGTTAATATTATGGATTTGACCAGTTTCCTTGCCCCAGTTAGACGTATCAATACCTCTCCCGGAGATGTTGGTTATGATAGGCGATGGGATTTAGTGCCGGGCAAGGGAGTTTTCTCAAAAGATATCAACATTAGTGATTTAACAGCACTAACCGTTCTTGCCCCGCCTATGTTTAACGGTCAACGGGCGTTTAACGGTCCAACCTGCACCCCTTAATTAACTCTCATTAATAAAACTTGTAAGATTGATTCAAAAAGATTAGAATTTCTGTAATGAAAAAGTATGATTATTTTATTTCTTCGAGATGGAGAAATAGAGACCATGTTTTAAGTTTGGCCAAAAAGCTTAGAGAGAAAGGATTTGCCGTTTATTGCTTTATTGAGGAAAAATACAATCCAGGAACTATACGCGAAGACCCCGAAGAAGTAATGGCTAGGTTTGAGTCAAGACAGAACTGGTATACAGACCCATTTGTAAAAAGAATTTTCAAAAGAGACCTCGATGGTTTGCGGGCATCTAAGTTTATAATTGTTCTTCTCCCTGGAGGCAAATCAACTCATATTGAAGCAGGAATTGGCTACGGACTTGGGAAAAAGCTGATCTTGATAGGCGATCAGAAGGAAACCGAAAGTCTCTATCTGATTTTTAGCGAAGTTTATAAAACTTCAGAAGACTTCCTTGAAAATCTAGATTAATACATTTATCCTCTTCTTTTCTTCCGAGAAAAGAAGCAAAAGCTCTTGACAAGCCTCGCTTCGTGCTTTCGAAATTAAACTCATTCTTCGGGTGATAACACCCCCTCCCCGCCAGAGGCGGGGGTTCCCCCTGAATCACTCGTTTAATTACTCATGCACTCAGCATTCGGATTGTCAATGATTAAATACGAACTAGAGTTAAAGTTATTGGTGGATTAAGATAGTCTTGACAATTGCTTTTCATATTGACAAATTAGGCTAATGGGTGTATAAGATGCTTGTTCTATGAATAGGTTTGAAAGTCTTATTGCGACAGGTGTTTTTGCTTTAGGAACAGTAGTAATTGCTGCTGCTTGCGGAGATAAACAGGAAGATTTACCGACTTCTACTCCAATTGTTACCAATCTTGAAACTCCTCCGCCTTCTATATTGCAAGCTCCAGGTTTGGAAATAACACCTACTCCAGTAGAAACTGAGAGGCCAAAACCTCCTATAGATTTTCCGGTTTTATCTGGTACAGAAAGAATATCATGGGAGAGCGCATTAGAGTCTTTTAGAAAAACGGAAAATTTAACACGTGCTATCTTAGTTGAGAATGAGCAGGTCAGAATCTCGGCTTTAGTAGGATCACCAAGTAGTGAAGCACCGAGTATGTCTATTAGGGTTCTTAAGCCAGGTAGCGCTCAGGAAGCAGAAGATATAAAAAGTTTATGGACGCAGAAATTATGTGACGCAGTCGCCCCGGCTGTTCCTCAAGGCGTTGAATGGAATATAACTGGGAATAATTCCGGATCGATGGATACATATGGAGATTTAGGTTTTACTCTTGAAGCAAAAGATGCTTTTGAAAATATAACCGTTTGTCCAGAAAAATGAAAATTATTAAATACTTATTAAAAATAAGAAAAAGTCTGCTTACACTTTTTTTAACCTCAAATTTGCTTTTGGTATCTACCGGTTCTGCCGATCTTAATCTGGCAACCCCATCTGCTGTAACTGAAATTCAGAGCACTGAGTCGTCACAGCTAAATGATGTTATAAATATAACAGAGGCTATAACACCAAGTCCAGAAATTGCTCCAATAAAACAATCAAGAAAAATTGATCCAACAGGGAGATTTGCAGAAAACAGAATTATAGTTAAGTTTAAGGACAATATAGACAATCAAAAGAAAACTAAATTAATGGCTGACAATAGCGTTTCGCTTGAAAGAGAAATGCTTGCTCCTAACACGAAATTACTACGGGTAAGCTCAGACAAGAGAGAGAAGATTTTGGAAAAATTGAAAAGTGATCCAAATATTGAGTATGCAGGACATGATTATGTAGGAAGTGCTACCGGAGCTTTCGGCGGAGGCGGCGGTTCTGTTCCTTCTCCAAATGATCCCTATTATAACCGTCAGTGGTCTCTAAATAGGATTCTTGCTCCAACTGTTTGGAATACACATAAGGGAAGCGCGACCGTAAAAGTAGCTGTTTTGGATTCGGGTGTTAATTATAATTTACCTGAATTTGGAGTAGTTCAAAACGGGGGAAGGATTATTAAAGGAAAGGATTTTGTAAATGACGATATGGATCCGATGGATGATAACGGACACGGTACTGCAGTGGCAAGTGTCTTAGGGGCTGTAACTAATAATGGAGTTGATATAGCTGCAGTTGATTGGAATGCTCAAATAATCGCGGTTAAAACGAATGATTCGAGTGCAAATGTTTTTTCAGCTGATATGGCGGATGGTATAAGATGGGCAGTTGACTACACATCGCTTTTGAAAGTAATAAATATTAGTTCGAATTTTCTGGGTGATGACCCGATACTACATGATGCTGTAAATTATGCATTGGGTAAGGGAGTGCTTGTGGTCGCAGGGACTGCCAATAGTCCGGCAGGACAGGTTTTTTGCTTCGGAGGATATCCTGCATCATACCAAGGCGTGCTTGCAGTCGTGGGTACTGACTCAGGCGATAGGCATGGGACAGGCTGTACTCAGTTTGTTCAGGGGTCATTAATGTCAGCGCCGGGGGTTGATATTTACACAGAAAATGCTTTAGGCGGAGTTAATATTCCTCCGGCAATATTTACTTTAGGCACTTCTTTTGCCTCACCGCTCGTAGCAGGGGCTGCTTCAGTACTTTTTTCATGCTCAACCAATCCCAGACCCTCTTTGTCGCAAGTTAGAATTGCACTAATGTTGGGAGATGACTTGGGGGCTGTCGGTTGGGATCCATATTTTGGCTATGGAAGATTAAATTTGTTTAAAGCTTCACAGAATGTATCGCAATGTAATTAGAAAGCTTTAATAAATATTTGGTAAATAAAGACTGTAAGCTTTGCTCCCTCTACTATTTTATCCCACGCAGGAAGATTAGCTTTTAGATTTCCTGCCGGAATTAAAGTCGTTTCCGTAAAAACTCTTTGGTTTTCAGGAAGTGAGCTCGCCAATTCCTGAGCGTGGGAGTAGGGAATAAATATATTATTTTTATCAGAAAGAATAAACAATTTTGTTTTAAGATTTTCTATCTTTGTTGAGGGAGAAAGATCTAAGAGGAAGTTCTCTTGCGCTTCAGTTTTATTCTCTATAAGAGAAGAAAACCTACCCCTATCCTTATTTGCTAACAAAGCATAAGTGAATAGCCCGTCTTTTGAAAGAAGAGTTTTATCTATGTCTGAAAGAGGTTTATAATTTCCGGATTCTAAATCTGAATGACTGATTTTTACCAAGTATTTTTCAAGAATTTTTTGGTCACTATTATTAAGAAGTGCGATAGTTTCTCTATTATAAATTTCAACGGTTTTAAAATATGGAGCCCATGGCATGGTGTTATTTTGAACCTGCATTTGATGAAAAACAATATTTTTATATAGTGTTTCTAGATTAAAATACGGGTTTACAGTGACTACATAGGCAACTTTATTATTTATTTTTTCATCTTCTGAGGCTAAAACCGCTAATCCTGCGGATGCGCAAAAGCTCACAAAGCCAATCTTATCCTTTTTTATGCCGGCTTGAGAATTGAGATACTCAAATGATGAAACTAAGTCTTCCTTTGCATCAATATTTAGACGCCGCGAGGTTATAGAGGGGATATTGGGGACGAGGACTACAAATCCAGACTCTGAAAGGATCTTTGCCAATCTGGTTATTCTATGATCACCTTTGTCAATATCAATTCCAAGACTTAAAATAGCTGCCGGATATTTGTTTTTTTCCTTTGGAATCCAAAGATCTGCATAAATAGTGCGCTCGTTTGATTTGAATGAAACCTCTTTAACTATTGAGGAAGATTTAGTTGAATTTGCTTTATTTCCAAGAGGATCTGAGAAAATGTTATAGATTATCGTACTTGTTTTAATTAAGCTTATGCCTGGTGATGTCTTCGTAAGAAGTACCAGCAGTACCAGAATAACGCAGAGAATTTTAACCCCGTTTTTTTGAAGAAACTTCATAAGGGCAGAATTATATCAAATCCTATTAGTAAAATATAGCACGATCCTTTACAGCTTGTAAGATTTCCTCAAAAAGACTAGAATTTCTGTATGCGCAAAAGGAGTAAAATCTCTGTTGTTTTTTTTGTTTTACTTACCCTTTCGATTCTCATTTTCTTAATTTCGCTAACAGGTATTTTGAGTGGACCGAGTTCCATTTTCGCCAAAATTCTTTCTCCATTTCAATCCATTAGCTTCTCGGGTTTTAATTTCTTTACAAATTCTTCAACTACAAAAGCAAAGATTGAAGATGAAAACAGAAATTTGATTTCAAAAATGGCAGATTACAATAAGCTCGTTCGCGAGAACAGAGCTCTTCGGGATCAATTTGAAATTCAAACTCCAAAAAGCACAGGACTCCTTCCGGCAAAAATAGTAGGAGCTCCGAGTTTTATTCCCGGTGTTACTGATCCCACATTTCTAATAATAGACAAGGGCTTGAAGGATCGGGTCAAGATAGGAAATGCAGTTGTGGTAAAAAATATATTGGTAGGAAAAGTAACTTCAGTAAGTGATTATTTTTCAAAAGTAAGTATTGTCAGCAATCCCGATTTTCTTATCAATGCAATGGACCAACGTACACAGGCACAAGGAATTGTGAAAGGAAAGGGAGGTAGGCAATTGATGCTCAATAATGTCGTCCAGTCACAGGAGGTAAAAGCTGGAGATATTTTAATAACCAAAGGAGATCAAAAAGAAGACGGTACAGGTTTTCCGCCTGATCTGATTATCGGAAAAATCATGTCTGTTGATAAGAAGCCGAGCGCGGTTTTTCAAATAGGCGAAGTGCAAAGTCCTCTCGATTTTTCTTATCTTTCCGAAGTTTTTGTCGTAGTCTACTAAAATGATTATTCTTATTCTATTATTCGTTTTTTCAATTATTCTTGAGACCTCTGTGGTTACAATACCTCTGAGCCTTATTCTTCTTCTTAATTTCGCGATTGCTACAAAAAAAACGTCTGTATTTCTTGCCGGATTTATCTGCGGACTGATTCTTGATATTTTACTTCTAAATCCCTTGGGACAGACAAGTATATTTTTTGTCGTCTTTTTAGCACTTGTATTTTTGTATGAGCGCAAGTTTGATATTCAGACATTTCCGTTTGTGTTCGGGTCTTCATTATTGGGGAGCTTATCTTATTTGATCCTGATTGATGCGAGGTATATTTTAGTTCAAGCATTAGTTAGCGCGCTTCTAAGTACTGCTTTTTTCTGGGGACTAATTCAGGCTGACTCGCTTCACTTGAGAAATAAAAAGATGTTGTATGAAAAATAATCCAGGAGTAGCTTTTCCTGATTTTATAAGCACTGAGAGGGCAGACAGAAGGCAGGATTTTCATTCAGGCGAGTACAGATTTAGGGAGCTTTTCATATTGTTGTTTTTCCTGGGAATAATTTTGGTGTTGGTCTTAAAGCTTATATCTGTACAGATATTTCAAGGAGAATATTACGGAAAGCTCTCTGACTCCAATCGTATTCGAACGATTCCTGTACATGCAGCGCGCGGAGTAGTCCTGGATCGTAGGAAACGTCCACTCGTTTTCAACGTGCCGGGTTTTAGACAAACCATAAGTGGAAAAACAAAAATTTTGTCGACGAATGAGGCTTTGAAATTAATCGCACAGGGAAAGAAAGATCTGGAAATTGATACATTGAGATCGTATCCATATAAAGACATATTCTCGCATGTGATTGGATACATAGGTCAAATTTCTCCAGAGGAGCTGAAGTTTCCTGAATTTAAAGAATACCCCGCAAATGATCTTATTGGAAAAATGGGAATTGAGAGTGAATACGAACCTGTTCTGAGAGGCGTAGATGGGAAACAACTTGCTGAAGTAAATAGTTTGGGTGATGTAGTCAGGAAGCTCGGACAGACAGATCCAATTCCTGGAGAGGATATAGAAGTCAATCTGGATTTGGATATTCAAAAATCAGCATTTGAAGCCTCAAAAAATGTAAAAAGGGGAGCGGTAATCGTCTCAACACCTAGAGGAGAAATTTTGGCGATGGTTTCACGTCCTTCGTTTGATCCGAACCTATTTACTCTTGGCGAGTCATACAAAACCTCTTCTCCTTCAGGCTACCGGAATTTGGAGTCTGTGCTTATGGATGGAATCGGTCAGCCGCTTCTCAATAGAGCAATTTCAGGTGTATATCCGCCCGGATCGACTTTCAAGCTTGTAGTAGCTGCTTCAGGATTAAATAATAAAATAATTG
The DNA here is from genome assembly GCA_038058335.1 of Patescibacteria group bacterium. Classification (GTDB taxonomy): domain Bacteria; phylum Patescibacteriota; class Microgenomatia; order Levybacterales; family UBA12049; genus JBBTVO01. The sequence continues at coordinate 4,805 of JBBUBI010000074.1, read as the reverse complement.
ACGCGAATTATACTGTCAATGATACAGGAAAGATAAGCGTCGGCGCGTTTTCATTCGCAAACTGGTACTTTACTCAATACGGCAGAACAGATGGTGAAGTGGATATAGTTAAGGGAATAAAGAGATCAAATGACGTGTTTTTTTATAAACTCGGAGAGAAGATCGGAGCAAGCAAAATCTCTGAGATGGCAGCGCAGTTTGGTTTGGGAAAAAAGCTTGGGATAGATTTGTCAGAAGAATCCTCGGGATTACTTCCAAATCCAAAGTGGAAAGAGAAGGAAATCGGAGAGCCCTGGTATCTCGGAGATACATACCATTATAGTATAGGTCAGGGATATCTTCTTACGACGCCGCTTCAGGTGAATACCTGGACGGAAGTTATTGCAAATGGGGGAGATTTATATAGACCGCATATTATCAAAAATCCAAAACAAAATAAGCCGGTGCGGGAAAATATAATTAATTCAAAAACAATTAATTTGATACGTCAGGGAATGATAGAATCCTGTGCGCCGGGGGGCGTTGCGTGGCCTTTTTTTGATTTGTCGGTCAAAAATCCGAAACTTGAGATTGATAGCAAAAATTACTCAGAAGCTCCAAAATCAACTACATCTGCGGGATTTAAAGACCTGCCTGCCGGCAGGCAAGGTTACCGCAAAATAAGCGTTGCATGCAAAACAGGGACTGCGGAGCATGGCGGAGAAAAAACACTTCCCCATGCATGGATTACACTTTTCGCACCTGCTTACGATCCGGAGATTGTAGTCACGGTTCTATCTGAAGAGAGTGGGGAGGGTTCAAATATAGCAGCCCCAATCGCAAAAAAAATTCTGGAAGACTATTTTACGAGAAAATGATAAAAGCGGTTTTATTCGACGTCGATGGAGTTCTTCTTGATTCGGAAGAATCTAATAGAGAATTTTTTAGAAGGGTACTTGGAAAATTCGGATATAAAGCTCCGACTAAAAAAGAATACCGAAAAGCTTTTCATCTTAATCTAAGAGATGCAATTATTGCCTTAACGAATGAAGAAGACGAAGTAAAAATCCAAAAAATATGGGATTATGGAGCTACTCTTCCGGACTACCCCGACGATCTCTTAAAGATTCCGGAAGGCATGCCCGAAGTTATAAAAAAATTAAATCGGGAATATAAATTAGGAATAGTGACTAGCAGGATTAAAGCGGGAGTTGAAGAATTTTTTAATTTTACCGGATTTAGGAAATATTTCGATATTGCAATATTCTTTGGAGAATATTCAAGATCAAAGCCAGACCCCGAATGCCTACTCGTTGCTGTTTCAAGATTGAGCATAAAACCTGAAGAAGCAGTTTATGTGGGAGACGCACAAACGGATATGATAGCAGCGCGCGATGCAGGAGTTCATTTTATCTTATTCCCGGAAAATCCACAGATTAAGACAAAATTCGTGGTAAAAGAATTTAAGGATATCCCAAAAATAATTGAAGACTATTTTTAGCAGATAGGTTATTTCTTATTATTTTTTTGATTTAAATTATTTAATGCTTGTTTTAGGCGTATACAGTTTTCCTGGGAGAGAGTTCCTGTCTTTTTCCATCCAGTTATACCCCTGATGGGAATAATACTTGAGCCATTTGAAGCCCTACTATCAAAAAACAAATGGTTAACGTCACGCGTTTTGGGATCAATGAAAGGACTGTCAGTACCTGCATATGCCAATTCAAGTTTACTTTTTTCATTTGATCCCGGTTCTACATGTCTGGTTATTCCAAGAACAGTCCCAATTCTGATAGCACCCTGCCAAACGGCATTGTGCAGATCTTTTCCGCTTATTCCATATTCTTCACCTTGAGGAAATTCTCTTTTGAATCTCGGAAAGATAGTTCGACTTGGATCAAATGGAATTTCCGGACATGGTGCTACACCGATAATTATTGTTTTTAGTCTTTCTCCCAGCCTCATATTTTGATTGCCAAAAAGCGGCAATAATCGACAATATTAGCACATTTGCAGAAAAAATCAAGCGGTTTGCTGTTTTAATTCCTGTATTCTTTGCAGGACATATTTTTTAAATTCTTCTTTTCGAGAGGATTCTATAGAGTACTTCCTGATCGGCTTCCGATTCGCTGAAGCGGATTGAGTGTAGAAAACAGGAGTAGGGCAGTCGTCTCTAAATAGCCATGAATAAAATTCACCCATATTTGTCGGGCCAATTCTTATGCCCATTTCTTTCAATATTGCATGAGGACTAAGATAATTTCCTCTGTTTTTAAGTTCAGTTGTATTTGGTAATATAGTAGTTTTATCTCCGCAAGCCAATTTTACAGGGTTTTCTTTAAATCTTTCAAGGGAAGGATCTGCATCGAAAGCATCTAATACTCTTTGTCGATGTTTTTCCAATAGGATGATATAGCGTTTATTTTCATATATTTCTATTATTCTGAATGGAATACCGGCTTTTACTAATGAATCAAGAAATGTTTCTGTAATCTCTCTACTTTGTTTATAATGAAAACTTTCTGCAGTTACATTTCTCAAGGTAGTAAAAACTTTGGGACGACTTCTATTTTTTTTCTGAGATTCAAGTGTATTATGCAATACTATCGAAGGAGAAAACTCATTCATTATTTGCTGAAGCTTGGTATCGTCCTCTTCCTGCTCAAGGCTTTTAAGCTTCTTTATCGTATCTAGATCAAAAACTTCAGTATCAACTCCCCATCTTCTTAGTGTTTGCTTGGCGCCCCAAACTTGCTTAGGAGTAAATTCTGTAGAGGTTACGATCTCATTCTTATTTCTTGCTCCGTGAGTTATCTTATCTATTACCGTTCTGGCAATTTGTCCTCCTGGTTTTCTTGTCAAAAGATCTTGGAGGTTGTAGCGTGAAGTAAGAGAATAAGAAGAATTCTCATACATATCTTCAATAAAACCACGATAATGAAGAGAAGTACTTGCTTTTCCGGATTTATTTTCCGGGTAGATTTCTGCAGCTATCTCTTCCAAAGTTAACTCATCATTGTAAGCATATATCAATCCAGTAGTTAGAGATTTAGATCTTATCTTTTCATGTGCACCTTCTTTCATTGCTTCTTCTAAAAATACCTTTCGTTCTTCGTGAAGTTGCATCGGAGACTTGCCTCTATCTTTCATGGGCAAGATTATAGCACAAAATTGGTATTTTAGCCTCTTTACTTTAGAGAAAATTTAAACCTATTATTAATAGTATGGAAGAAAGAGACTACTGGCTGGGGTTTTCGGTTTTTTCAGGCATTGGGCCTCATAAGTTTAAAAAACTGCTTTTGGAGTTTAAAACTGCAAAAAATGCGTGGGAGGCTTCAGAAAATGAATTGCGAAATGTTCTAGGACCAAAACTTACTGAAAAATTTGTTGATTTTAAGAAGGATTTTTCAATCGAAAGCTACCTTAAAAAACTTGAGAAAAACAATGTTTGGTTTATTACAAGTAATGACCCTTTCTACCCGAAACTGCTTTTGGAAATTCCCAATCCGCCGTTTGTTCTTTTCGGGAAAGGTTTAAAATTCCAAGATTTACAGGACGAGTTTAGTAAAACAATTGGAGTAGTGGGGAGCAGAAAGCCGACTTATTATGGGCAGGAAATTACTGAAAAATTTTCTTCAGACCTAAGCGTATCAGGTTTTACGATAGTTTCAGGACTTGCTCTGGGAGTAGATGCGATTTCGCATGAGTCTGCACTTAAAAATGGTGGTAAAACAATTGCCGTTCTTGGATGCGGTGTGGACTGTTGTACTCCAAATACCAATCAAAATATTTATGACAAAATTATCGCCGGAAATGGATGTGTAATCTCTGAGGTTCCATTAAGTTATATGCCTGGAAAGGGTCTTTTTCCAGCGCGAAATAGGATCATTGCAGGTTTGTCCCAAGCGGTTTTGGTAACTGAAGGAGCTGAGGATAGCGGATCGCTTATAACTGCAGATTTTGCATTTAAGTTTTTTCGTAAAGTTTTTGCAGTTCCCGGACCCATAAATTCAGCTCTCTCAAAAGGTCCTTATAAACTTATTGAAAAGGGTGCGAAGTTAGTAACTTCGGCACAAAATATAATTGATGAATTAGGATTTAAGAATTACGAATTAAGATTAAAAAACGCAAAAACTAGAGTTGCCGGTGAGACAAAAGAAGAGAAGAAGATTTTGGAAGTTTTGGAAAATGAGAGCTTGTATTTTGATGAGATCGTAAAGAAGACGGGTATTTCATCTCAAATCCTCGGAAGCACGCTGTCAATGATGGAGGTAAAGGGATTTATCAAAAACTCCGGAGGCGGACTATACTCGATAGGTCCCTGATATAAATTATTCTATTGCGTCATCAGCATTACAGTCCCAGTCCATCTTCAATAATGTCCCGTTTCTATCTGCTTCGTCAACCGTTTCTGGAAAAATAGTAACATGAGCATCTCCATTTAAGTCAAATATTTCAAATTCACCGTTTGATCTTACTCTAATATTTCTGGGTTCAATATCTAACTCTCCCGGGTTTTCGGCTTCAATTGTAGTGCTTAGGATTTCAATTTTATCTCCCAATTTTAGAAAAACTTCTAAGTGACTTAGCTTTGGTTCACCACTGCAATTTACAGGATTAAACTCAATATCTCTTATTTCGTTCGTGTCGCATGCAACTATTCCAGCGCCAATTAAAGCAGGTGCTATCAAAGCTCTTCCGACTCTTGCGCCTTTTTCTAACAAACTCATAGTGTGGAAGATTATAGCAAATTAAAGGTTGAAGTCAAGCAATTGTACAGGATGGGGACATCGGTAACACTTTCTTCTGAGGGTGCAGTTCAATAT
>JBBUBI010000073.1:0-6197 GCA_038058335.1 Patescibacteria group bacterium | reverse complement strand
AATGCGCAGATTCAAGGATTTAAAATTCCAAAAATTATTTTTAATTTTCTTGACGGAATTAAGCCTGGAAACGGAAAATATCTTATCGAACTTTTCCATAAGCTTTTAGAAAATTCTGCTACGGAAATAATTACATTTATGCTTGTCAGACAATTCCGTCTTATGATTGCATTATCTTCGGAAGGATCAGAAACGATTGATGAGCTTACTCGGATGGCTCCGTGGCAAAGAGGGAAACTTGAAAAGCAAACAAGTCTTTTTCAGAAGGATCAGCTCATCAAGTTATACTCACAGCTTTATAATCTTGATCTAGGACAAAAAACCGGAAAATTAAGCATGCCGATGAACAACGCCATTGACATCTTTCTTCTCAATATTTAATAATATACGGTATGCCGCTTCTTAAAAAGACAATGTTTCGCGAGTATGATCTGCGCGGAAGAGAGTCTGATGATGAGCTTAGTGATACTTCCGTTTACTACCTCGGACGCGGATTTGGAGCTTTTCTTAAAAAACGCGGACTCACAGAGACTGTTGTGGGGCACGATGCGAGAGGCACCTCAGAAAGTTTTCACCAGAATATGATCAGAGGTCTTCTTGAATCAGGTATAAATGTAACAGATATTGGAACAGTTACGACCCCTATTAGTTACTGGGCACAATATTTTTTGAAGATCAAGGGACTTGTAATGATCACAGCAAGTCATAATCCGGCTGGCTGGAACGGTGTTAAATTTGGAACCGATTACTCCTATACCCTCTTGAGTGATGAAATACAGGAGCTATATGACATTATTGCAAAAGAAGAGTTTGTGAATGGTAAAGCTGAAAGTAAAAAGATAGATATTAGCAAGGACTACTTAAAGGATTTATTATCTAGAGCTAAAATTTCCAAAAAATTCAAGATACTGGTGAATACAGGAAATGGAACCGCAGGAATGTTTGCTCCGCAACTTTTAAGAGACGCTGGCTGTGAGATCGTGGAGCATTTTACAAACCTAGATCCTACTTATCCCAATTACACTCCGAATCCAGATGGTACAGCAATGATGGAGGATACAGGCAAACAGACTGTTGATAATAAATGCGACCTTGGATTTGCGTTTGATGGAGATGGGGATAGGCTTGGCCTAGTCGATGAAAAAGGAGAGACAGTTTGGCCAGATCGATACATAATATTACTCTCGAGACTTATTCTCTCAAAGCATCCCGGGGCAAAAATAGTTTTTGATGTAAAAGTATCAGAGGCATTACCAGAAGATATCAAAGCGCATGGAGGAATTCCGATTATGTGGAAGACCGGACATTCTCATATTAAAGCAAAGCTGACTCAAGAAAAAGCTGCTATGGCAGGAGAGATGAGCGGCCATATATTCTTCGTAGATGATTTCTATGGATTTGACGATGCTTTCTTTGCGGGATTAAAACTTCTGGAATATTTATCAACACAGGATAAACCATTATCGGAAATTGTCGCGACAACACCGTATTATGTGTCTACTCCAACCATACAAGTTACCGCAACGGATGAGGATAAATACGATATTGTGAAAAAACTTACGGAAGAATTTAAAAATGAAGAATTTAAGGTTGTTGATATAAACGGTGCAAGAGTTTATATGGACGGTGGATGGGGACTTGTGCGCGCATCGTCTAATACCCCTACCCTAGTGCTTAGATTTGAGGCTAAGACAGAAGAAGCTCTTGAGAGAATAAAGAAGGTGTTTAAGAATAAGCTTGATAAGTTTGATAAAGTAAGCAAAGACTGGGACTCAACCGGCCACTAAACCGCATGTCAAAAAGACTAATAATTGCAATTGAAGCTGCTAAGATAGGAGCAAAGCACGCTCTTAAATATTTCGATAAAGGCATTAAAACAGAAATAAAAAAAGACAGCACGGTTGTTACCATAGCGGACAGAGAAACGGAAGATGTGATCAAATCGCATATCCTGGGATATTACCCAACCGCTAAGTTTGTAGCTGAGGAATCAGGAGGAAGCATACATGAGAGAGAATTTTGGGTTATAGATCCTATTGATGGAACTAGAAGTTTTTCAAGAGGTATTCCAACCTGGTGTGTTATTGTGTCTTTCTGCAAAGATAATGATGTCTTGCTGAGCGCAGTCTATTATCCGCATGACGATACTGTTTTTTATGCTGAAAAGGGGAAAGGTGCTTTTGAAAATAAAAAAAGATTGAATGTTTCAAGAATAAACAACTTCTCAGAAGCATACTTTGGTTTTGGAAGTCCAAGACATTTTAAGAACAAAGAAGCAATTATTGATTTACTTTCAAGTGCTGGCTCAACGAGAAGTTGGGAAGCAACCTACAGCGCATGTATGGTAGTAGCGGGCAAAATGGATGCTCACCTAGATGGATTTGGTAAAATTTGGGATCTTGCCCCATTTAAAGTTATGATTGAAGAAGCGGGAGGAAAAATAACAAGACTCGATGGCTCACCGTGGACTCTCGAAGGCTCTGGTGCAATTATTTCAAATGGATTACTTCATGATGAAGTTCTTGCAATAGTCAATAAAAGAAAATAGAATTATTTAATATAGCAATGATTGATCTGGAAGATAAAAAGAAAGTAGCTAGTATAGATAAATCTGATCTTCGGCAGGTTATAATTGATTTTCCTGATCAATTTGCTGTAGGACTTAGAATAGCAAAAGATATAAAACTTGAGGGCAAATTTGACAGCGTGACAATCTCCGGAATGGGAGGATCAGCTCTTCCTGCCAATCTATTTAGGATTTACTGCAATAATTTACTTAAAGCTCATGCTGACTATAAACATTTTGAAATCTATATAAACAGGTACTATTCACTGCCTCCTGAAAGCTACGGCTCAGCCACCCTAAATCTTATTTCTTCTTATTCAGGAAATACTGAAGAAACAATAGGCTCGCTTGAAGAAGCTCATACCAGTAATATGCCGTTTATTGGGCTCTCAAGCGGAGGTCAAATCGAAGAGCTTTGCAGTAAATACGGAGCTCCGCATGTTAAGCTTCCGATTCCGAATTCCTCTTTTCAGCCCAGGATGGGAACTGGATATTTCTTCGGCGCGATTCTTCAAATTCTCATAAATCACAACCTTCTTCCCGATGTCACAGAAGAGCTTATCTTACTTGCTGAAAAACTTAAGACAGGCTCGGAAAAACTTGAAAAAGAAGGAAAAAATCTTGCAAAAAAAATTGTCGGCAGGACACCTGTAATATATTCTTCCCCAAAGTACAAATTTGTTGCAATGGTATGGAAAATTAAAATTAACGAAAATTCGAAAACTCCTGCTTTCTGGAACTTCTTTCCAGAACTTAATCATAACGAAATGGTGGGTTTTACCAATCCCCAAGGCAAGTTTTTTATAATTATGCTGAAAGACCCGCTCGATAATCCCCAAAATAGAAAAAGATACGAAGCCGCAGCTAGTCTGCTTTCCATAAAAGGAACTTCCAGCGAGATCTTAGAAATGCAGGGTGAAACGGTTTTTGAGAAAATCTTTTCAAGCATTGCTCTTGCAGACTGGACATCTTACTATCTCGCGATTTTGTACGGCCAGGACCCAACTCCGGTAGACATGGTTGAAGAATTTAAAAAAATTATTGGTTAAGTATGTCAAAAATTAAACTTATTCAAGCAAGAGAAATTCTTAATGCAAAAGGTATACCAACGCTCGAAGCAACTGTAGTGCTTTCGGATAATTCAATTGCTGTATCCTCAGCGCCTGGCAGAACTTCCGTTGCGGGTTTTGAAGCAGCTGAAATTGTGGACAATGACCAGACCAGATTCGCTGGGCAGGGAGTTCTTAAGGCTGTGGATTCAATAAATTCTTTAATTGGACCAGCTCTTTTGGGCATGGATGCCACCAAGCAGAGAGAAATTGACCACATGATGATTGACATGGACGGTACGCAAAATAAGTCTAAGCTTGGTGCAAATGCTATTCTTTCTGTCTCAATGGCAGTTGCCAAAGCAGCAGCGATAAGCTCTTCCCTTCCCCTTTTTCTATATCTCAGGCAATATTTGAACAAAGAAAACCTTGATCTTAAGATCCCTACTCCTTGTTTTAATATCATCAATGGAGGAAAAATAGCAGGAGAAAAACTCGATTTTCAATCTTTTCTTCTTATTCCTGCAAGTTCAAAAACCTACAGTGAATCTCTTCAGATTGGTACAAACATATACAGACTCCTCAAAGAAGACTTGGTTCTTAAAAATTTACCTACTCTTATAGGAGATGAGGGCGGATTTGGCCCCGATCTTCCTACCAATGAGGACGGACTTAATATAATTAAACAAACTGTTGAGAATGCATCTCTTAGGTTTGGATTTGATGTTTTCCTTGGACTGGATTGTTCGGCAGATAACTTCTATTCCGACAAGAAATACAAAATAAAAGACAATGCAACGGCTATGTCATCAAATGATCTGATTGAGTACTATAGTATGTTAAATGATAAATTTCATATTTTATACCTTGAAGATCCGCTTCAGGAGGAGGATTGGGAAGGATGGACACATCTATCAACCAAACTTACTGAGAATACAATAATTGTTGGAGATCACCTTACCTCTACAAATCCCTACAGACTCCAGATGGCGATAGACAAAAAGGCTATCACGGGAATTGTGATCAAGCCAAGTCAAATTGGAACAGTTATCGAAACGTTAGCTGTAGTTGAAGTCGCAAGACAGGCTGGAATGAAAATTATAGTCTCATCCACAAGCGCTGAGACTACGGATGATTTTATTGCTGATATGGCGGTCGCAGTATCAGCAGATTATGTTAAGTTTGGAGCACCGGCGCGAGGGGAAAATGTTATAAAATTCAACCGGCTTCTTGAGCTTGAAACACAAATCAAGGCAATTTAGCTTAGTTAAACTTCCTGATAATGCCCACAGCTTTTCCTTGAAGCATGAGCGAGTTGGGATATATTGGCTCCATTTCAGAATTTGCAGGACGCAGAACTACCCGATCCCCTTCTTTATAGTATTTTTTTAATGTAGCCAAATTATCATCCACAATTGCTACAACTATATCACCATTTGAGACCTGTAAATCTTTTTCAATTACCACATAATCTCCGTCTAGGATCCCATCTTCAATTAGCGAATTTCCTTTAACTTGAAGGACATATGATGTTTTCTTGCCTGATAGCATTGAAGCAGAGACCTGGAACGTTGCGTTCGGGTCAGTATGTGGCTCAAGCGGCTTGCCCGCTGCAATAAATCCCATAAGAGGAAGATCAATTGAAGGTTGGTTTCCCATTGAAGCAAGCTTGACCTTATCTTCAATAATCTTGAGAACCCGCGTGTTTCCTTCAACTTTTTGAACATAGCCTTTTTCAACCAAAGATCTAATAAGAGTATGAATAGTTGACTTACTTTTATGATTGGTAGCTTTAGCCAGCTCAGAGAGTGTTGGAGAGTAGCCATACTGCGATTGAAATTGCGCAAGATATTCAAGAAGCTCTCTTTCTTTTCTGTATAATACTCCGGCCATAAGAAATTTATACGAAAAATACTGAAAAATTACAAGATAACAAATCTACTCAAAATACCTCAATAATGTTAAAATAGTTTAATGAAGTTCAAATTGGAATCAAATTTTTCCCCTACGGGTGATCAGCCGGCTGCAATCGAAAAACTTTCGGCAAACGTAAAAGCAGGATATGACCACCAAGTGCTTTTGGGAGTTACAGGAAGCGGAAAAACTTTCACATTGGCAAATGTAATTGAAGAAACACAAAAGCCAACTCTAATTATTTCGCACAACAAAACTCTGGCTGCACAGCTTTACCAGGAATTCAGAGACTTTTTTCCCCATAACGCTGTGAGCTACTTCGTGTCTTACTATGATTATTATCAACCTGAAGCATACATAGCCCAGACAGACACCTATATTGAGAAAGAGACAGAGATAAATGAGGAGATTGATAAGCTTAGGCTTACCGCTACTGCAAATCTTCTTACCCGCAAGGACGTTATCGTAGTCGCATCAGTATCATGTATTTATAATCTAGGCTCTCCAGTTGAATACGGGAAATTTATCCTGGAGCTTAGGCGAGGGATGAAGATTAATATGAATACCCTAACCCTAAGGCTTACCGATCTGCAATACGAGCGAAACGAGTATACATTCAAAAGAGGCGCATTTAGATTACGCGGGAATACCGTGGATCTCTTCCCTGC
>JBBUBI010000072.1:0-4636 GCA_038058335.1 Patescibacteria group bacterium | reverse complement strand
TCAAAAATTTCCTTCTGATTTGAATAATCATTCTTTGCCTGAGTTGTATCGTATATCAATCTTTTATCATGCTCTTGAGCAATTTTAAGATAGTTAAGTCTTTTGAAGAAATTCGTCACATTATCTGAAGATAGAAGAACATGGAATGGCTGAATTGTCCCAACCTCATAGGTCGCTACAATTCTTTCTATCAAAACTCCTGTAAGTTTTTCAAGCGAATTCTCAAGAGTACTAATCTTTTTATTTGCCGTATCAATATCAAGCGTCAGATCAGTAATTTCCTGCTCAGTCGAGCTAATTCTAAGTTGCGTTAACTTAATCTGATTGTCCATAACAGCAATCTGGGAAGAGAGAGTTTTTTGCTGATTTTTAAGATCATTTACCTTATTCTGTAAATCATTTATCTGATTTTGGAGATCTTTTATTTTTTGCTGATCAGGAGCCTGAGTAGGAGAAACTGTCTGAGCGTTTGCTGTTTTATAAACAAATAGGGAAGACGTGAGAAGAAGAAAAATTAAAATTAAAGGTTTTATCCGCATATGAAATTCTCATTTGAGATATCGCAAAACTGCAACAAAGCTTGAAATAAAACCAAGAACTATTGCAAAGATCAATTCACCTCCCAGGATCATAAAGAAAAATATCACAGGTATTGGAAAGATCGGAATTCCGGTAAGGAAGGACGCAAGGAATGGGGTCGAATACCAGAGGACCAATGTGGCTATTGCCCAGCCTATCAATGCACCGACGATTCCGTAAAAGATCCCTTCATAAATAAACGGCCACCTTATATACCAGTTTGAAGCTCCGATAAGTTTCATTATTTCTATATCTTCTTTTTTTTGAGAAATTTTAACTCCTATAATTATCGACATAATGAAAATTGACACAAGCGATAATACTACTATCAAGGCAAATCCTATTTTTCTTACTGCATTTGTCCAGGAAGTCAGAGCAGAGACTATGTCCTTTTGATAGATTACTTCCTGAACAATAGAAGACGATTTAAGCGTTTCGGAAACAACCGATAAATCTTCTATCTTGTATGTGGAGACTTCAAGAGATGCAGGCAAAATATCCGCCGTAACCAAATCCAATAATAATGGATCTTCTTTGTTTTGCTCTTTGTATATTTCAAGCGCCTCTTGTTTTGAAACATATTTTACTGATGAAATTCTTCCGCTTTCGCGCAATTGTTCTCCCAGAGTTTTTATTTGCTCTGCGTCTGCTTCATTTTTGAAAAACGCAGTAACCTGAGGCTTTGATTCAAAAAAAGTTATGACTGCTGAGGATCCCGATAGAAGAAGTATGAAAAATGATATTGTCAAAAAAGTCAGAGTCATTATGAGAATCGCAGCCATTGCCTGATACGGCGACCTTCGCGCATTCCTAAGCATTGTTTTTACTGATTTCATTTTTCTCCCTTCTTCTCTTCATCTATTTTTTCAGGTTTGGAATCATGTTCTGGCTCTTTCTTTGATTCTTTCTTGGGATGCTCTTCTGGCTTTTCTTTGGAATCCTTATCATATGCTGATTTATGCGCAGGAGTGTCTTCTGTTTTCTTCTTGTCATCCCTCACTATTTTTCCTTTATCAAGCCCTACCACTCTCTTATTCATATTTTTTATGATATCCGTATTGTGAGTTGCCATAATTACAGTAGTCCCTTTTGCATTTATTTCTGCTAGAAGTCTTACAATCTCCCAGGAAGTTGCAGGATCCAAGTTACCCGTAGGCTCATCCGCCAGAAGTAACTCTGGAGAAAGTACCAAAGCGCGCGCGATAGCAGCGCGCTGAAGCTCACCGCCTGAGAGCTGAATTGGAAATTTATCTTTATGATCAATTATCCCTACCTGAGCCAACACTTCTTCTACCTTTTTCTTGGCTTCTATTGCGCCTATTCCCGCGACATCAAGCGGAAGCATGACATTCTCAAAAATCGTCCTATCAAAAAGCAATCTTAAATCCTGGAATACTACACCTATTCGCTTCCTAAGATGCGGAATCTTATCCTTTGACAATTTAACCAAACTCCAATCATTTATGAGCACATCTCCCTGAGTAGGTAATGTCTCCCTGATCAGTAGCTTAAAAATTGTCGTCTTACCGCTTCCTGTAGGGCCCACAAGAAACACAAATTCATTCTTGTCTACGGTGAAGTTTACATCGGAGAGACCCAGAACCCCTGTGCCGAATTTTTTAAAAACCTTGTCTAACTTTATCATCAGAAATATTAGTCATTTATTCCAAGACCTCAAGCCGTCCTACATCCATAAGCCAGCCTGCTGTTTCTGCAGTTTGGGTTTGACCCCATACTTTGATTTTCTTCTTAACAAATTGTGATAAATCTACCGTTGAAGAGGTAAGATACACATTCTGCGAATCTCCGCCTGGTCTGACTAGATGATACTGCCCCTCGCCCTCAATTCCGCCTTCTTCAAGCTTGCCCTCAGTTGAATCTTTAAATGTTTTCGTATCATTTGATCCCACCTTTGTCCCTTTTTTTATACTTGAGGAGTCCTCAGGCGCTTTCGCAGTCAGCCCGGGAACTGAACTTCCATTTTTTGCAACGAAAAATCCCGTGCCCAAGCCTAGTACAACCATCAGAACCAAGATTCCGAGAATTTTTGCGGAAAAGAAAGGACTGCTGTTGTTATCAAGCGAATTCATTAGCGGTTTGATTTCAGACTGCTTATTTTCTTCCATACATCCTCCTAACTATCTAGTAAACCATATTTTGAGGATTTTGGCAACTAAAAACTGAGGTTTAATTAGGTTTTGAATTTCATTTCTCAGATTAATCCCTAATCGATAAGTATTTGCATGGCTCAGATATCCTAAATAGGATTGTAGAGATTGATTAAAATTTTCCAATACAACTTTTTCTTTTAGTTTCTTAAACATCCTCTTCTTAGTTTTCGTCCTGACAAAGATATAATGCGGTAAAACAATATATCCCAAAAAATCTATTCCCCATCTTAAATTTCTTAAGCTGATCTTTTTCGGATGAAGTTCTAGCTTAAGATTGTCTTTCAAAAATACTGCAAGTATACTGGTATACCTGTAGTAAATATCTTTTTTGGAATCTAAGATTATGAAATCGTCTGCGTAGCGTATGTAGTATTTAATCTTTAATATATGTTTTACAAATTGATCGAGTTCATTTAAGTAAATATTTGCAAAAACTTGGGAAGTCAGATTGCCCAGAGGAATCCCCTTACCTTCTTCTGTATGGAAACTGTCAATAACATTTCTTAATAAACATAAAATATCCTTATCTTCTATTCTTTTTTTTAGTAGCTTTAAAAGAATCTCGTGATCAACGCTTGCGAAGAATTTCTTAATATCAAGCTTCAAAGCCCAGCATTCTCTTGTGTAATTGTGTGAAATTTTTCTTGTAAAAGATTTTAATCTAGAAACTCCCTTATGCGTCCCCTTATTAAGACGGCAGGAATAGGAATCAAAAATAAACGATTTATCGGAAATATCGTAGAGATATTTATACAAAAGATGGTGAACTATTCTGTCTTCTACATTTGCCTTATGGATATGTCTTCTTTTCGGATCATGAACATAAAAATCTTGATATCCTCCGTGTCTATAAGTTCGGTTTTTCAAACTTTTGCGAAGCTTGAAAAGATTATCTTCCAAATTTCTGTGAAATTCCATGACATCTTTTTTCTTTCTTTTTCCCTTGACAAACTCATCCCAGGCTTGAAAAATATTTTCTAGTGATATAAGATCCTCGTATGTCATTTGATAAAGCAGGTAATTCTGTTCACACACACACACACACACACCGATAGTATTTTTGATATACCGATTTTCTCAAAGCTATATGAGTTTTACAGAGTCTTAACCCCTGCTATCACTTCTTTTCCGAAAACAAAAAGATACACTCTTGGACAAAAACTTGATAATGTAACTTTGGAAATATTTGAATTGTTGTTCACGGTTCCCGTCAGCGAAAATAAGTCAATCATTCTCAGAAAAATCAGCATCAGACTTGATCTTTTAAAAGTCTTGATGAGACTCGCAAAAGACAGTCAGTGTTTAAGAGAAGGTAAATACCTTATCCTCCAAGCAAACCTTGCGGAAATAGGCAGAATGCTTGGAGGATGGATACGTGCTCAAAAAAATTTATCAGACAAGAGACTATCAGAGGAGCCAACCTCAAATTCGGATTGACATTGTCAGGATTCCACAAGTTGCCGTTGAAGCCATTAGTCTCGTTCCAATTACCAGCAACTGCGCGGTTGGCACCTAAATTAACACTTCTCCGTTAACAATTCTCACCACAGTTCGATCACTCTCACTGTTGAATTTTATTCGTCCTGAGCAAAGTTGATGGACAAAAGAGAAGTATCGTAGTAATCTTGCTTTCTCATTAAGCACACTCCCCGCACTTTTAGAAAAGCGAAGACTCCGGCTTGCAGAAAGGTTACGAGGCGACCATGATGAAGACATCAAGATTCACTGCCTCAAGTCAATTTTAAAAAAACGAAAACCAAAATTCAAGAGGAAAACCAAAATTTCAAAAACCTATTTCCGAGGAATTTCTACCAGAGGAGCCAACCTCAAATGCGGACCGACACTGCCAGGAATCCACAAGTCGCCGTAGAAGCCATTAGTATCGT
>JBBUBI010000071.1:22851-36158 GCA_038058335.1 Patescibacteria group bacterium | reverse complement strand
TATAATCTGTCTATTAATTTATGAAGGTAGCTTTGGTGTATGATAGGGTGAATAAATGGGGTGGTGCAGAAAGAGTTCTTTTAGCATTGCACGAGATTTTTCCGAAAGCACCGCTTTATACCTCGGTTTACGATCAGCAAAAAGCTCCTTGGGCAAAAGTTTTTAAAGTTAAGACTTCCTTTTTACAAAAATTTCCTTTCGCAAAGGCACATCACGAATTTTATGCGGTATTCATGCCTCTTGCTTTTGAAAGTTTTAATTTCGATAAATATGACTTGGTAATATCTGTTACGAGCGAATCTTCGAAGGGAATTATCACCAGATCGAATACGCGTCACATATCATACATACTTACTCCGACGCGATATCTTTGGAGCGGGTATGATGAATACTTTAAAAATATATTTCTAAGAATTGTTTCCTGGCCGATTGTAGTCTATTTGCGAAATTGGGACAAGATCGCTTCACAAAGGCCTGATACGCTAATAGCAATATCTGAAGAGGTAAAGAAGAGAATAAAAAAATATTACGATACTGATGCGCAAGTTATATACCCGCCACTAGGCATATCGCCTACAGACTACGGTCTACGGCATTCTAGAAAAGCTGTAGTCGGTAGTCGGCCGACCGAAAGCTATTTCCTGATTGTTTCACGGCTTGTTCCTTACAAAAAAATTGATTTAGCAATAAAAGTTTTTAATAAGCTCAAATTATCGTTAAAAATTGTAGGAAGAGGATCGGAGGAAGAGCGTCTTAGGGAGATGGCGAAGGAAAATATTGAGTTCTTGGGTCACTTGACTGATCTTGAATTGGTGAAGTATTATAAGGAATGTAGAGCTTTGGTTTTTCCTGGGAAAGAGGATTTTGGGCTTACAATAATTGAGGCGCAAGGTTTTGGAAAACCAGTGATTGCTTATTCGCAAGGCGGAGCACTTGAGACGATAATTGACGGCCAGACTGGAATTTTCTTTGAAAATCAAACCCAAAAAAGTCTTGAGCAAGCAATAAATAAGTTTAAGAGAAAAAAGTTTGATCCGTCTGATTGTATAAAGCAGGCTAGAAGATTTAGTATGGAAGTATTCAAGAAGAAAGTCGAAAAAGAAATTAGTCAGATTACCAAAAACTAAATCTATGAATATAGCGATATTTGCTGGTGGAGTAGGGACCAGGCTTTGGCCTCTTTCTAGAAAAAGTACTCCAAAGCAGTTTGAAAAAATCCTAGGCGAACATTCTACTCTTCAGTTGACTCTAAAAAGACTCTCCCCGGATTTTAAACCGGAAAATATTTATATAGCCACTGGTAAAAGATACAAAGGAATTATCGAGCCGCATGTAAATGAAATTCCTAAGGAGAATTTCATTTTCGAGCCTGAAATGAGAGACGTGGGCCCTGCTGTAGGCCTTGCAATGGCTATAATAGGTAAGGAGCATCCTGATACACCCGTTGCTATTCTTTGGAGTGATCATTCGGTAAAAAAAGAAAGAAGATTTAGAGAGGTTTTGAAATGGGCAGAAGAACGTGTTCAAAAAAACCCAAATTCGCTTATCCTTATAGGGCAAAGAGCAAGATTTGCCAATCAAAATCTAGGATGGTTTGAGCTCGGAGATAAAATAGAAGACGTACGGGGGACAAGAATTTATAAGTTTAAGAGAATGGTTTATCGTCCGAGCCTTGAAGATGCAGAGAAATTTTTTCATTCCCGTGATTTTGCTTGGAATCCTGGATACTTCGTGACCACACCCCGATTCATATTGTCTCAATACAAAAAATTTGCGCCGGAGATGTGGAAAGCTTTTATGCAAATTCAAGAAGAAGTAGGGCATGAAAGTTTTGAAAAAACTCTTGAGAAAATTTATCCGTCTCTTGAAAAGATTAGCTTTGATGATGCGATACTTGAAAAAGTAGATCCAAAGTATATTTCGGTTATTGCGGCAGACTTGGGATGGAGCGATATAGGTGCGTGGGAAGCCCTGAAGGAAGCTCTTGAGGTTTCATCTTCGGAAAATGTTACTAGGGGAAAAGTATTAATAAATGACTCATCAGATAATTTAATATTTAATCAGACAGATCAGCTTGTTGTGGGGATTGATTTGTCTCAAATGATCGTAATCAATACGGATGATGTACTTCTCATCTGTCACAAAAACTCCGTTCCCAAGATTAAGAAAATTGTGGAAAATCTTGCAGGAACACCGAATGAGCATCTAACATAGCTATGCCGTACATTGAGATAAAAAAGAGCTTACTATATGAAGTTATTAAAAGAACTATAGATGTAATTTTTTCCACAATACTTTTTGCAATATTTTCTCCAGTTGTTGTTATGGTTGCAATTCTAATAAAGCTTGATACAAAAGGTCCGATATTTGCTGATACGCCTGAAAGAGTGGGGCGCGGTGGAAAATTATTCAAAATGTTTAAATTCAGATCAATGATACAAAATGCCCATGAATTACTGAGAGAAAATCCTGAATATGCAAGACTTTATAGTCAGTATAGGCATGGCAGTTATAAATTAAAAGATGATCCCAGGATTACCAGAGTCGGACGATTTATCAGAAAATTTTCCCTTGATGAGGTTCCTCAGTTTCTAAATATTTTAAGCGGAGATATGAGCCTTGTGGGTCCCAGGGCATATTATCCGGACGAATTGCGTGAACAGCAGAAGAAGTACCCTCAAACAGAGAAGTCTGTAAAAGTCGTACTTTCTGTTAAGCCTGGGCTTACTGGTTATTGGCAAGTCTCAGGAAGAAGTGAGATTAATTTTGACAAGCGTATTGATATGGATGCAAATTATGTAAGGAGAAGGTCAATTCTTTATGATATTTGGATAATCCTTCTGACCCCATGGGCGATGATCTCCGGCAAAGGAGCATTATAACGATTGACAATTTACAATTCACCGTTGACCCCGATTAAATCGGGGCTGACAGTTGACGATTTATCTAAAGAAGATAAAGCTGATTACGCTTGACATTGAGGTTGATTTCAGAGAAAATATACTAATGGACGGATTTGAGAAGATAGATCTTAGTTCTTCTAAAATCAGCAAAAACGAAGCACAAGTAAGCGACGCAAAATCCCCAGCACCTTCTTACTCCCGAAAACCTAAACGCAGATTAGGTTTCTTACGGAGCAAGAATATTCTGATTGTCTTAGCTGTTGTATTCATCGTGATAATATTCTCTTCATTTGCAATAGTTCTTCCTGCGAAAAAAGCCATGAAGTCCGCAAAAGCTACGCAGGTTCAGGCAAAACTAATGGCAGATGCGTTGAAAGTACAAAATATAGAACTTGCATCAACTGAGCTTGTTAAAACAAAAGAAGCTCTGGCAATTACCCAGAAAGAGCTTGATTCGATGGGATATCTTAGGTTTATTCCTGTTGCAAATCTATATTATGGAGATGTCCAGCATGCCATGAAGGCGGGCTCAGAAGGGCTCCTAGCTGCTGAAGTATTTATTGAATCTGTAAAGCCTTACGCTGATCTTTTGGGACTTAAGGGTCAAGGGAGTTTTGTCGGTGGCACAGCAGAGCAGAGGATTGAGACAGCGGTTAAGACTATGGATAAAGTCACTCCTCATATAGATGATATCGCAAAGCATCTAAGGATTGTAAAAGAAGAATTGGACGGCGTTGATCCCAATCATTATCCAAGAATCTTTGCCCTTGCCAAAATTCATGATCAGATCATCTCAATTAAAACCGTGGCGGATGAAGGAGTTACATTTATAGATCAGGCAAAACCGCTTATAAAAGTATTACCAAAGCTTTTGGGTGAACCAACGGAGAAGAAATATCTTGTTTTATTCCAGAATGATAAAGAACTGCGTCCCACAGGAGGATTCATTACCGCATATGCGATATTTAGGATAGATAAGGGAATAATCCATGTAGATAAATCCGAAAATATTTATAATCTGGATAATACGATTCCAAATAAGCCAAAAGCCCCTGAGCCTATTAAGAAATATTTCCCTACTGTTCCGCTTTATAACCTTAGAGACTCTAATCTTTCTCCGGATTTCATAGAATCTATGAAAGAATTCAACTATCTTTATGACAAGGCAAGAGGTAAGGTGGATGTTGATGGAATTATTGCTCTTGATACGCATGTTCTTGTCTCGACTATAAAAATACTTGATGATAGCGTTCAAGCAGGAGGTAAGACATTTACTACAAAGATTGATCCCAGATGCGATTGTCCTCAGGTTATTTATGAACTTGAAAAAGATATAAGCACGCCTCTTAGTCTTGATCTTCGTGTTACAGACCTTGCAGCAGTCCAAGCCGGAAGAAAAGCTATAATTGGCGATCTTCTCTACGCAATTATGGAAAAAGCCATGAAATCCTCACCGAAAGTTTATTGGGGACCGCTTTTCCAGGATTTATTCAAGCAGATTGAGGAAAAGCATGTAATGTTTGCGCTTGAAGACAAAGGAGCTCAGCAGGGAATTCACGCGATAGGCGCAGATGGGAAAATTCTGCCCTTTGAAGGCGATTATCTGCATATAAATGAGGCAAATTTCTCAGGAAGCAAGGCTAATTTATATATGTCCAAGCAGGTAACGCAGGATTATAAAGTAAAGGGCGATACGATTGAAAAAACTGTGACAATCAACTTTAAAAATTCACATAAAGCTTCAGATTGTAACCTTGAAAGAGGAGGTCTTTGTCTTAATTCTGTTTATAAGACGTGGTTCAGGATTTATACGCCAAAAGGCAGTAAGATGCTGGATAGTAGGGGATCTGAGGTAAAAGTTACTTCATATGAAGATCTTGATAAAACAGTGTTTGACGGATTTATTTCAGTTAGGCCCTTGGGAACTGCTACATTTACCATCGCATACGCCCTACCTAAGAATATTAAAGGAGAAAAAGAATTACCTCTTCTTATTCAAAAACAACCTGGCCTCAAAGAAGAATTGTTCATAGTGACCGTAGGTGGAAAAAAGAAGCAGGAAATTAAATTAAGTACAGACAAAGAGCTTATCATAAATCTTTAATGATCCTTCGATTGTACTCAGGATCATACTGAGCTTGCCGAATGTATGAGGAGCTATAAAACAGAAGGAATTGTTATAAAACGCAGCAATATAGGGGAAGCGGACAGGCTTCTGACTATTTTCACCAAATTCAATGGAAAGATGAGGGTTAAGGCTCCGGGAGTACGCAGGATTCCAAGTAGAAGGTCTTCTCACATAGAGCTCCTGAATGTTTCAGTACTAACTCTATATAGTAGCTCTAGATCAAACATGCCTATCGTTACAGAAGCAAATACCCTTAATGACTTTGGTGATATAAAGTCAAATCTTAAGAAAATTGGGTTTGCTTTTTATATCTGCGAGCTTATAGACAAATTGTGCCCGGATCATCAGGAAAATAGAAGCATATTTTATCTGATAAAAGAAACGCTTGAGAAGCTTGAAGCTTCAGTAAATGAGAGTAGGCTTATAGATGAATTCGAAGAAAATGCCTTATCTCTTCTGGGTTTTATGCCTCAAAGATATCTTTTGACTGATAGGCAAGCATTTATAGAGCAGATACTAGAGAAAAGATTGAATACCAGAAGAATCTTGCCTCTTCTTGTTTAGACTTCTCTAACAGCCACGGCGAAGGTAGCGAGATCTACCAGAAGAAGTACGAGAATTACCCCAGAATATATGAGTGAAGTTTGCATATACGTTGTGTTGTAATTTCCTTCAAGCAAAAACGGCAGAAGGAAAAACATAATTCCTGACCAAAGAATAAAAAGCCCAAAGAATGAAGAAAGTCTCAATGCTGTGCGCCAAATTCTGGAATGCAGGCTTGAAAGTCCAAGGAGATTGATTGATCCCAATACCGTGGCCATGAGAAGCATGAGATGGTAGAGCCTAATATTTTGAGTCCATGGTGCGTTAATAATCTCACCGATTTCCCTGATATTGCTTGGGACTCTTAGTATTGCAAAAGCCGGAGGAGCAAAAAGTATGTCTACGGTGAAGGCGTTGAGAAGGAAGCCAAAGAAAAGTGCTAGGTAGGCACCCTGCAGAATAAATACGTATCGCTTAAGGCGGGTCGACATAAAGAATAATTATACTATGAAATCAGTCTAAAAACCAAATTCCTTGCCTATGTAAACCAGCTTACAGAAGCTACGCACAAATGTCAAGTTTGCTAAGATAGACGTTTTTCAAAAACAAATTTATATTCAGAGCAGACAGGAGCCTTATGACGATTGCTCTTAAAAACTTCCCCTACGCTTCTTCCTCCGGTGGGAACATAGAGTGGACATTGCATTTGAAGACAGGGTTGGGCATCTAAAGCTTCACAAAGCAAAGTTTCTCCTTCGTGTTGTCTTGTAAAGTTTGTTTGTTTTCTGAAAAATCTACCCTTTTTCCATTCATTATCATGCTCCGTGGGGGAATGGCTTATAACCTTCCAATACGGAATATCTTGTGAAATAATATCTCTAACTACAGTGTTTGGCTCTGTTACTATCCCTTCACGAAAAGTAATATCAGAAGCATAATGATATCTTTTCTTATCCCTTCTTGCTGAATCTAATATAGATTGATATCGTTTTTCTTCAAAATCTAGTTCTTTCATGGGAGAATTATAAGTTTTAGGCAATTTAAAATCAACATCTTCTTTATATCGTTTTTTTTTGCTATTATACGCATATGGTTGAGGATGTGATGGAGAAGATTGTGTCTCTTGCCAAGCGTAGAGGTTTTGTTTTTCAAAATTCAGATATTTACGGTGGGCTCAATGGAGTTTGGGATTTAGGGCCTCTTGGTGTACTTCTTGCGAATAATCTTAAGAATGAATGGTGGAAGTCCATGGTCTTGTCTAGAGACGATATTGTAGGCTTGGATAGTGCAATTCTTGCGCATCCTAAAGTTTGGGAGGCATCTGGTCACATTTCCTCATTTACGGATCCGCTTGTTGAATGTAAAATTTGCCACGAAAGATTTAGGGAAGATCACAAGGATCAAATCGAGGCTCATGCGAAGACTCATCCTTCGACCCATTCGGCAGGCTCAGGGCAAGCAGGCTCAGGACAAGCTAAATGGACAGACACAAAACAGTTTAATCTTATGTTTAAGACTTTTGTTGGGCCGCTTGATAATGAAGAGAACAAAACTTATCTCAGACCTGAGACCGCGCAGGGGATTTTTATCAATTTCGAAAATGTTCTTTCGACTTCTAGGGTTAAGATTCCTTTTGGAATAGCCCAAATTGGAAAAGGATTCCGTAACGAAATAACTACAGGTAATTTTCTTTTCCGAGTACGGGAGTTTGAAATGATGGAGCTTGAATTTTTTGTCGAGCCCGGTACTGATAAGAAGTGGTTTGATTACTGGAGGGAGCAAAGACTCAAATGGTATCTAGATCTCGGAATTAAAAAAGAAAATATCAAGATTATTGATTTGCCAAAGGAAGATATTGCTCATTATTCCAAAGGAACTTCTGAAGTCTGGTACAACTGGCCGTTTATGGGCTTTGGGGAGCTTGAAGGAATAGCAAATAGAGGCGATTATGATCTTACTCAGCATAGTAAGCATGCAAGGAAAGATTTGTCTTATTTCGACGAAGAAAGTGGTAAGAGGTTTGTCCCCTATGTTATCGAGCCATCTGTAGGAGTGGGGCGTGCGATAGTGGCATTTCTTGTCGATAGCTATGTCGAGGAGGAGAAAAGAGTTGTTCTCAAGCTTCATCCGAAGCTTGCGCCGATAAAAGCCGCAGTATTCCCGCTTCTTGCCAACAAACCGGAGTTAGTTAAAACTGCAAGAGAGGTTTATAGTAGTCTTAAGAAAGAATTTGGTAGTGTATCATTTGATGATAGAGGAAATATTGGTAAAAGATATCTTTCTCAAGATGAGATAGGTACGCCTTATTGTATTACAATTGATTTCCAGACTCTTGAAGATAATACTGTTACAATTAGAGATAGAGATACAACTAAGCAGGAGCGAATTACGATAGAAAAGCTAACAGAGAATATTAGGAATAAAATTAGTTAGCTCTTTTAGGGACGAATTCTCCCCACCTTTTTCCAATATCGATAGGATAGTCACCGGTAAAGGAGGAGGTGGAAAGTAAGCTTTCCGCAACGCCTATTCCACGAATCATACTATCGTATTCCAGGAACTCCACAGAGTCTGCTCCTATATACTCAGAGATCTCTTTAGGGCACTTGTCTGCGCCTATGAGTTCGCTTTGTGAAGGGGTATCTATTCCGTAAAAATCGGGATTTCGGACTCTTGAAGAAGATATTTTCCAATGCACTTCTCTTGCGCCAGCTTCTCTAAGCATCGCAGTAACTATTCCTGCCACAGTTGCTCTCACCATGGAATCATCCTCAACTAAAACTATCTTATTATATAAGACTTCTCTTACGGGATTTAATTTTGCACGTATTTCTACTTCTCTGCTCGATTTATCGGGTTTTTGGAAGGATCGTCCTGTATATCTATTTTTCACAAGTCCTTCTGCATAAGGAATTCCAGATTCTTGAGAAAATCCAATGGCATAAGGAGTTCCTGAGTCAGGAACACCAATCACAATATCTGCGTTATTATGTTTCATTTCCCTAGCTGATACTCTCCCCAATTCTGTTCTTGCTAGACCAACTCTTTTTCCAAGAAGCATGCTGTCTGGTCTCGCAAAATAAATAAATTCGAATACATCAAGCCTCTGATGCCCTTCCCCTAGACTTGTCGATCTAAGCCCATGTTCATCGATTATCACCATCTCGCCGGGATTCACGTCTCTTATATAATTTGCGTTAAGAATATCTAGGGCACAAGTTTCTGAAGAAAGTATATAGCTCCCATTCAATCTACCTATCGAAAAAGGTCTTATTCCACATTTGTCTCTTATGCCGACAATTTGCTCATCATCCATTGCGATGAAAGAGAAGGCGCCTTTAAATAGCCGATAAGCTTGTTCCATAGCTTCAGCCAAGCTTGCGCCCCTTTTTATGAAATCGAGTAAAGTGACATGCATCATTTCAGTATCATTTTTATTTTGGTAATCTACTCCTCTTTCATCTAGAAATTTAGCAATTGATTCTAGATCGGGCTCGTTGCCGTTGTGAGCCGCTGCGAGAACATTTTCTTCATCTATTACAGGCTGGAGGTGACAACCTTTGATAAAACTTGCTCTGGATGTTGCATATCGGTTGTGTCCAATGGCTCTATTTCCTGGAAGCATATCAAAGCTAAAGATCGCTGGGTCTTCGTCGTCGAAGACTTGATTTACTAGCCCTCTCCTTTTATAGGTATAAATGGTGTTCCCATCAGATGATGAAATTCCTGAAGCTTCTTGTCCTCTATGTTGAAGCGCATGAAGTCCTCTGGCGGTTGTTCTTGCTATGTCGAGGCTGCCTTTTGTGTCGTATATTCCAAAGACGGCGCATTTTTCTCCTATTTTTCTCTGAGGAATATCAGTAAAAACTTCCTTGCCCGCCATCTTCGTACAATATAACACAACGAAAAATAACAAATCAATAGAACTATTGACAGTAAATATATATTTAGATATGCTGATTGAAATGCAGAATATTTTAAAGGATAAAAAGATATTGATCGGTGGGGGAATAGCTTTTTTGATAATTATTTTGGCAGGGGGGTATTTTGTGTTGTTTAATAATAAATCCGCTGATAATCCTCAACCAGATGAAGAACAGGAAGTAATTTTGACGATGTCGGCTGAGGAAATTGGTCTAACTCTTGAAATGGGAGAGGACGGAAAAGAAGTTATTATGAATGTTGAGAATGTGGAGGGTATTACGATGATTGATTACGAACTCTCTTATACCTCAGAAGGTGATATTCCGCGCGGTGCCATAGGGTCAGTTGAAGTAACTGGCGAGCCGATTGAGAAGAAAATTACGCTTGGGACATGCTCAGACGTATGTCATTATGATGAAGGGGTTTCGGACATAAAAATAATTCTTAAAGTCACGAAAGCAGATGGGAAAGTTTATCAGGTAGAAAAATCCCTCGAGGAATAAGCAACTTTTTTTTAGTTAAATACTACATTTAGAGTTTATCCCACAAGTAACCACTATTTTGCTTATTTTGCTTATTGACACACCTTCTTAAATACCTCAAAATGGACTAAAGTGGGAAGAAATGGAACAAAGTGGGATTTCTCAGAGCTTAAAACACTATGCTTATTGGTCAGTTTGAAGGAAAAGTCGATAACAAAGGAAGGAGCGCTTTCCCTAAAAAATTTAGGGAAATTCTTGGTGAGAAAATCATCATAACTCTCGGATATGAAAACTCGCTTATTACAGTCTCAGAGGAAAACTGGAAATCACTACTTGAAGGTACAGAAGGAAGACCTTTTATCCAATCAGAAACCAGGGAGACTCAGCGATTTCTCCTCGGAGGAGCAAGTTTTGTGGAACTCGATAGTAAAGGAAGGTTTATTATACCTGCTTACCTACGAGAATTTGCAAAAGTTGAAGATGAGATTGTATTCCTAGGGTTGTCACGATACGTTGAGATTTGGGACAAAAAACATTGGATAGGGTATAGAGCGAACCTTGAAAAAAATATAGATAGAATTTCACAAAGATTGGTCGATAAGAATGATCATCCGACTGAAATTAAAGTGAAGAAATAAGGCGATGAGTAATTTTCATAAGCCTGTACTTTTAAAAGAAGTTGTAGATTATCTTTCGGTCCGCAAAGGCGAATTATATATCGACGGGACATTAGGCGGAGGCGGACACACTAGAGGAGTTATTGAAAGAGGCGGAAAAGTGTTGGGAATTGACGTTGATCAGGAAGCACTAGATTACGTAGGAAGTGAATTAAAATCAGAGATCAGTAGCTCGCAACTTACTCTTGCAAGAGGAAATTTTAAGGATATCGACCAAATTGCACATTTTAATTCGTTTGATAAAGTAGCGGGAATAATTTTTGACCTTGGAGTATCTAACTACCAGATAGATACACCGGGGAGAGGCTTTAGCTATCTTAGGAATGGACCGCTTGATATGAGAATGGATAAGGATCTGGAAGTTAAAGCAGGGGATCTGATAAATATTTTAACGAAAGGAGAATTAAATGAACTTTTTAGGAAATTGGGTGAAGAATTTAATGCGCGGGTCATTTCTGAGCGTATTGTTAGCGCCCGTAGAGTAAAAAAAATAGAAACAATTGATGATTTGATACAAGCTGTCTATGGATCAAATCGCGCACTTTCTCCCTTTGAGAGGGCGAAAAGATTTAAGAAGATTTTTCAGGCACTTAGAATTGCAGTTAACGACGAACTAAATAATTTAAAAGAAGCATTACCGAAAGCAATTCAACTCCTGAAAAAAGACGGAATATTGGCAATTATAACTTTTCATTCATTGGAAGACAGAATTGTAAAACAAGCTTTTCAGGAATATATGGAGGATGGAATCGGAACGATACTTACGAAAAAACCAATTATTCCAAATGATTCGGAAATTGAGGAGAACTCAAGAAGCAAAAGTGCCAAGTTAAGAGTATTAAAAAAATTATGACCCATTCGGCCCATTCGGCGAGCTCAGGGCAAGCAAGCTCAGGGTCATACTGAGTAGAATCGAAGTATGAAAAAACCAACTATTATAATTTTCTCATTGTTAGTTACAATTGCTGCACTTTCGGTTGCACGTGCGATTGTCCTCAACAGTATCTCAACTTCAGGAGTTACGCTTGATAAGGCTCAGGAAGAGTTGGTATATTACAAAACTCAAAACGCAATTCTTAAGGAAAAATTGTTGTCAGTAACTTCACTTGACTACATTTCCTCAAACGCGTCGCTTATGGGTTTTGTTGAAAATAAAACGAGTATTTCACTTAACAAGCCGCTTCCACTA
This sequence comes from Patescibacteria group bacterium, assembly GCA_038058335.1. Taxonomy (GTDB): domain Bacteria; phylum Patescibacteriota; class Microgenomatia; order Levybacterales; family UBA12049; genus JBBTVO01. The sequence continues at coordinate 24,312 of JBBUBI010000071.1, read as the reverse complement.
GCGATCAGACAATGACCCTTCGGCGCAAGCTCAGGGTTATACTGAGTCTATCGAATGTATGATATGGCGTTACAGACTTGCTTTAGCTCTAGTCCTGCTTGCTTTTGCCGGGATAATATTAAGGCTTTTTTATTGGCAGGTTGTTAAGGCGCAGGATTTGTCTATCTTGGGTCAAGCTCAGTATGAAAAAGCGTTTGTCGTATCTCCTCAGAGGGGCGAGATTAGAACTTCAGATAATTTTCCAATAGCAACTGATAAGATTTCGTATTTACTATTTGCGAACCCAAAGCTTATCAAAGAAAAAGAAAATGTATCAATTTTGTTGTCTTCAGCCTTGGGGATTGAGAAATCTTCCGTAAGCGCCCAGCTCTCAATGGATAAATTCTGGGTGCCTATAAAGAAAGGCCTGGATTCTGGAGAGAAAGAAAAAGTCGAGATGTTAAAAATTCCGGGACTCGGCTTTGATAAAACATACACCAGGCTTTATCCAGAGGCTTCTATGGCGGCACACCTATTGGGGTTTGTGGGTAAGGACGATTTGGGAAAAAATAAGGGTTATTTCGGACTTGAAGGATATTATGATAGATTACTGCGGGGTAAAGATGGGACAGGTGTGGAGCTTTCCGATGCTTTGGGCGGTCCAATCCTTCAAGGAACAGATCCCAGCACCGGCGATCTGAGAGGAAGGTCTCTTGTCCTGAATATTGACAGAACAATTCAATTTATTGTTGAGAAAAAACTTAAAGCGAGTATAGAAAGGTTTGGTGCGGCAGGAGGAATGGTCGGAGTAATGGATCCGAAGACCGGAAAAATTCTCGCGATTTCTGCATTTCCATCATTTTCTCCCTTGGATTACGGAAAATTCGAGGAAAAAGAATACAAAAATCCATTTATCTCAAATCTTTACGAGCCCGGATCTACACTTAAGCCTCTTATCATGTCAGCAGCCTTTGATGCGAACTTGGTAACTCCGCAGACAAGGTGCAATATGTGCGGAGGTCCTGTCTCAATTGGAGGGTATGAGATAAAAACCTGGAATGATAAATATCGGAAGGATCTCAATATGGCAGAGACTATTCAATACTCAGACAATACAGGGATGATTTTCGTGGGTAAGAAACTAGGAATTGACAGGATGACAGACTACCTAGATAAATTCGGAATTGGAAAGAATACAGGTATAGACTTGCAGGGTGAAGTGTCGCAGCCTGTGCCTGATAAAGAATTTTGGTATGAGGTAGATGTGGCGACGCGCGCCTTCGGACAAGGAATTTCAATCACACCCATAGAACTTCTTGATGCATTTTCTTCGATTGCGAATAAGGGAATAAGAATGGAGCCTCAGGTTGTCGCATCGGTTGAGACAGAAGATGGGAAGCTTTTAAAAATTAATCCAAAAATCCTAGGAAGAACAATTTCTGCTCAGTCTGCAAAAGTTATGACCGAAATTCTTGTAAATGC
>JBBUBI010000071.1:0-22751 GCA_038058335.1 Patescibacteria group bacterium | reverse complement strand
TCAGGCGAATAGATTCAAAAGACGAAAAAATGTATAATATCGACTTATGCTGCAGAAAATAAAAAATATTTATCATTTACTCAACGGAATAGCCGCGAATGTATGCTATATGTTTCCGTCGAGGAAGCTGGTGGTTATTGGAGTTACTGGTACTGATGGCAAGACGACAACAGCTTCATTGATTTACCATATTTTAAAAAATGCAGGAGAAAAAGTATCCATGATTTCCTCGGTCGGAGCTATGATTAATGGGAGAGAGTACTCACTTCCTTTTCATGTCACTACTCCGTCTCGCTTTGCTCTTCAGAAGTTCATAAGCATGGCAGGAAATAAAAATAATTTAAGAAACGGTAAGCGATATTTGGTTCTTGAGGTTACATCGCATTCTCTGGATCAGTATAGGGTTTTTGGAATTAACTTTGAAATTGGGGTTATAACTAATGTAAGCCATGAACATCTTGATTATCACAAAAATTACAAGGAATATGTAAAAACTAAATTAAAACTACTTCTGAGATCAAAAATTGCAGTAGTAAATAGAGATGACAAATCGTACAGGATTATTCAGCCAAGCCTCAAAAATATTACCGGAAAGATTTCAAGAGTAGTTACGTATGGATTTAATAAATCGGCTGATGTGAATCTTTCGAGTTTTAAATTTGAGAGTAAAATACTTGGTGATTTCAATAAATATAATATTCTGGCTGCATATACCGTCGCGAATCTTTTAGGAGTGAAAGAGTCAATAATTAAAAAAGCAATTGCAAGCTTTGAGCCTCCAATAGGAAGGCAGGATATGGTTTTTGATGAAGATTTTAAAGTAATGATTGATTTCGCTCATACTCCTAATTCTTTTAAAGAAGTGCTTAGCGCAGTAAGGCCGAATGTAAAAGGAAAACTTATTCATGTGTTTGGGTCTGCAGGAGAAAGAGATCGTACGAAAAGGCCTGAGATGGGAAAGATTTCTTCTATGTTTTCAGATATTTTGCTGATTACAGCAGAAGATCCACGTTCGGAAAATATTGATAAGATAAATGCGGATATTTTATCCGGTGTAAGAGACCGTGACCAAAAATTATCAGACGGAGCAGTTATTCTTATTGAAGACAGACAGCAAGCAATAAATAAAGCAGTAGAGCTGGCTAAGCAGAATGATATGGTTATTATTACGGGCAAAGCGCATGAGAAGTCGATGAATTATGGAAAGGGTGAAGTTCCTTGGGATGATTACAAGGCAGTAAAAAAAGCTCTTTCATTAAAAGATGAAAAAAATTAGAAAAATCCACTTTACCGGAATAAAGGGAGTTGGGATGACGCCGCTTGCGATAATTGCTCATGAAGCAGGAATTTCTGTGACCGGCTCAGATGTTGAGGACGAATTTATAACCGGCGCGTCTTTGAAGAAAGTGGAGATTAATCCTCTGGTTGGATTTGCCGCGGAAGATATTGGAGATCCAGATCTGTTGATAACTACAGGAGCCCATGGTGGGCTGAATAATCTGCAAGCTCAGGAAGCAGTAAGAAGAAAAATACCGGTTTGGACTCAGGGACAAGCTGTTGGTGAATTCATGAAGGGAGAGATTTTTGAAAAAGAATACAGGGGAATTTCTGTCGCAGGATCTCATGGAAAAACGACCACAACTGCGATTATTGCAACAATATTTAAGGAATGCAATCTTGATCCCTCATATGTCATAGGAACATCTGAAATTCTGTCACTTGGACTTTCCGGTCATCTAGGAAGCGGAAAATATTTTATAGCTGAGGCAGATGAATACGCTACTGATCCGGAGCATGATAAAAGGCCAAAATTCATCTGGCAAAAACCTCAAGTAGAGGTAATTACCAATATTGAGCTTGATCACCCAGATTTATATAAAAATGTTGAAGCGCTGGTTCAAGATTTTAAATCTTTCGTAGGGAATTTGGATAAGAATGGATCCCTTATTATATGTTTTGATGATGAGCAAAACCGAAAGATTATAAAAGAAGTTAGCAACATCAGGAACATAATTACATACGGTTTTTCTCCAATGAGCGATTATGTAATTTCCAGATTTAGACAGGATGGTGAAGATATGTATTTTTGGATAAATCATAAAGGAACAACGCTCGGAGAATTTTCGGTAGGGCTATCAGGCGAATTTAATGCGCTTAATGCGCTTGCCGGAGTGATAACGGGAGTTGAATCAGGGCTTCCGGTTGATAAGATTCAGACTGCATTACAAAAATATAAAGGATCAAAGAGAAGGTTTGAGTATGTAGGAAGGTTATCTTCGGGTGCTTTTGTTTACGACGACTACGCGCATCATCCTACGGAAATAAGTAAAACTCTTAAGGCATTCCATGAGAGCTTCAAAGATAAAAAAATAGTTTGTGTTTTTCAGCCTCATACTTATTCAAGAACAAAGACGCTGCTTGAAGACTTTGCAACAGCGTTTTCATATGCAGATATAGTGGTAATCACAGACATATACTCTTCTTTGCGCGAGATTAAAGATGATACTGTTTCTTCACAGATATTGGTTAAAAAAATGAGTCCTATTCATAACGGTGTCGTATATGCATCTGGACTCTCAGATGTGGTAAAATATATATCCCATAAGAATTATAATGAGGACTATATTGTGGTAACAATGGGAGCTGGGGATATTTATAAAATTAAAGATAACCTTGATCTTGTAAAATAGAACAATGCAGAAATTTATTGTAAAAGGAGGAAGAAAGTTAAGCGGAAATACGTCCGTATTCGGTTCGAAAAACGTTGCTCTTAAGGCAATTGTAGCATCATGTCTCACTAATGAGGAAGTTGTAATTAAGAATATTCCTCTTATTTCTGATTTTATGGTCATGACAGAAATCATAGGGGAAATTGGAGGTAGAGTGTCAATAATCGGGCATACAGCAAAAATCAGACTTGAGAAGATAAAAAAAACAAAAATTTCACTCGAGAATGCGGCTTCAATAAGGACATCTTCTATGTTCCTCGCACCGCTTCTTTTAAGAGAGAGAAAAGCAATTATCCCCAATCCCGGAGGATGCAGGATTGGTGCCCGGCCTATTGACAGGGTGATTAAGGGAATAAAAAAAATGGGCGTAAAAGTTTCTTATAACAGAAAAGACGGATTTTTTCATTTAAGTACTTTAGGCGTGCTTAATCCGGTGAGTTATAAATTTGATAAAAACACTCATACAGGCACAGAGACAATGATCTTGCTAAGCGTTCTTGTCAAAGGCAAAACAATTCTTGAGAATACGGCTCTGGAGCCTGAAGTAGATGATCTTATCGAAATATTAAATTCTATGGGTGCTGATATAAAAAGAACCGGAAAGAGAAGAGTTGAAATAAATGGAGTTGATAAGCTACATGGAGCAGAAATTACAATTCCGCCTGACAGGAATGAAGTTGTAACATTGGCGATCGCCGCGATTATTACAAAGGGAGATATATTTATTGAAAATATCAGTATCAGAGGCCTTGAAGAGTTTATAGAAGTTTTTAAGAAAGCAGGAGGAGGAATTGAGATAAGAGATTTGGGAATAAGATTTTATTATGCAGGGAAAATTAAAGCATTGGATATCACCACAACTTTTTATCCGGGATTCATGACAGATTGGCAGGGTCCTTGGGTAATTATGATGACACAGGCGGAGGGTGTTTCTGTAGTTCATGAAACCGTATATGAAAACCGATTTAATTATGTTGCGGAGCTTGAAAAAATGGGAGCTGAGATAGAGCTTTTTAATCCTCAAGTTAAGGATCCGGAAAAGTTTTATAACTTTAATTACGAGGATAATAAGCCTGAGTATAAGCATGCAGTAAGGATTTCAGGACCTTCTTCTCTTCACAATGCTGTAATTAATATTTCAGACTTGCGGGCAGGCGCAACTCTTGTTCTTGCGGCGCTTGCAGCAGGTGGAGAGAGTATAATATTTGGAGTGGAACATTTGGATAGGGGATACGAGAAATTTGAGAAAAGACTTAGGGCTCTTGGCGCAAACATTAAAAGAGATGAGGAGTAATTAATGCAGGCAGTAGTAATGGCAGCTGGTATATCCAGCAGGTTTTATCCTTTTCGCAGTTTTTCGCATAAATCCCTTGTATCAATAATGGGAAAACCTGTTATCGTTCATGCTCTTGAGTCACTTGCGAAAGTTGACATAAGAGAAGTTTTGATAGTTGTTTCCCCTGATTCATCAATTCCGGCTCTCTTAGGTAATGGTGGGCAATATGGAGTTAAAATAAAGTATATAGTTCAGGAAAACCCTTCCGGAGCAGGCGATGGACTACTTCTTGCTGGAGAATTTATAAAAGGCGATTTTTTTCTCATGAACGCTTCAAGGATCGACATCGATCAATTCGCCAAATCTATGATCGCGAAAAAAAAAGGGGGAGCTAAAGCTGTACTTCTCGGGAAAAAACAGGAAAAGCTTGGAAAATATGGAGTTTTGAGAATTGAAGGAGATAAGGTTTTGGATTTGATTGAAAAACCTGAAAAGGGGAAAGAGCCTTCAGATTTAAGATTGATAGGAATATATTTGTTTGATAAAGATTTCCTAAAAATTTTAAGCCAAACAAACGTTGGGCATTACAGTCTTGAAGAGGCAATTGCAAATTTTGCAAAAAAAGAAGATGTAAGAATTGCTTTGACAGACAGAAGTGTTCCTTCTCTTAAATATGCATGGGATCTTCTGGATCTTAAAAATTCGCTACTCTCAAATTCTAAAGGCGTGAAAATAAGTAAATCTGCAAAAATTGCAAAGTCTGCCGAGATCATGGGAGACGTTGTTATTGATGATAGTGCGCAAATTTTGGAAGGGGCAATAATTAAAGGATCGTGTTATATAGGAAAAAAATCTATGGTTGGTACTAATGCAATCGTCAGAGACGGGACAAGTATTGAGGAAAATTGCGTAATTGGCGCAAATATGGAGATCAAAAATTCTTTGGTTATGAAAAATACAAAAGTTCATTCAGGATTTATCGGAGATTCTGTAATAGGTGAGAGTGTAAGGATTGGAGCGGATTTCCATATCGGAAATAAACGGCTTGATAGAAAAAGTGTTATAGTTACCTCTCCTGAGGGACTGCAAGTGGATACAGGGCTTGAAGCGTTGGGGGTAATAATTGGGAATAATGTCAGAATCGGAATCAAGTCCTCTGCAATGCCGGGAATTATTATCGGAGAGAATTCAGTAGTTGGTCCATCAACCACAGTGCTTAAAAATGTGCCTCCGGATTCCAAATACTACACAAAATTTCAAGAGGTAGTTACAAAAAACAAATGACCCATTCGAAATGTTCAGGGTCAAGCTGAGTAAACCCGAAGTATGAAAAAAATAGTTTTATTTGATATAGATTACACGCTTTTTAATACTGATAAGTTCAGAGATGTTGTATATAGAAAAGTTGCGAAAAAAATTGGTCAAAATTATAATGCGAGTTTTATAATTAAAACAAAAGAAGCGGAGGAAATTACAAGACATGCTTTGGGGAAATACGAACCTCAGTTTTTCCTAAAGACGATATGTAATTTTTATAACTCTGATACTAAAATTTCAGAACTTGAGAAGGAGTATCGGGAAAATGAAAACTTTACGCAATCTGTATATGAAGACGTTCATGAAGCATTAGCCAATATTTCCAAAATAAAGGAAGTGACTATTGGAATATTATCAACCGGTGAGAGCGATTTTCAAAAGAAAAAAATAGAAATTGTTAAAAAAACTCTTCATCAGGATCATGTCCATATATTTGTTGATAAGCTTGCTCAGGTAAGCAATGTAATTGATAAATATAAAAAGTATGAGGTGTTTCTGGTAGATGACTTGCTTGCGGTGCTTGAGCTTGCAAAGAAAATAAGAAATGACATCCATACGATTCATATGGTAAGAGAGAAGTCATGGGAGCATCCAATTGAAGTTAAATTCAAACCGGATCTTGAACTTAAGACTCTGGATGAACTGCCTGAATACGTAATTAAATATTAAATATGTGTGGAATCTTCGGTTATGTAGGAAATAAAACTACTGCCTCGCAAATAACTCTTGACGGACTAAAACTTCTTGAATATAGAGGTTATGATAGCTGGGGAGTCGCTTCAAAAACTATCGATAAAAAATTTAGAGTTGAAAAGCATATAGGTAAGATTGGCGATGCAAAATTAAAATCTAATTTAAAATCTCCGCTTGCGATTGGCCATACGCGTTGGGCGACTCATGGAGGCGTGACTGAAACGAATTCGCATCCGCATCTTGATTGTACGGGATCAGTTGCAGTTGTTCACAATGGAATTGTCGAGAATTTTGAAGATCTTCGGAAAGATTTAATTAAGAAAGGTCATAAATTTATTTCAGAAACAGACACAGAAGTTATTCCTCATCTTATTGAAGAATTCTTAAAGAGCTATGGATTCTCTACTTCTGTCAGAGAAACATTTAATAAGCTTAAGGGTCTTAGCGCAATAGTTGTGGCAAATGCAAAATCCGCTGAAATAATTGCAGCGAAGAACGGATCCCCACTCGTGATTGGAATAAATAATAACGGAAGTTTTGTCGTAGCATCCGATGCCACTGGGATTGTAGAACATACTAAAAAAGTTATTTTTCTTGAAGATAATCAAATGGTAATTTTGGGAAAAGAGGTCAAATTGCTTTCTTTGCCAAACGGGAAAAGTATTAAGCCGAAAATTTCTGACCTGAAATGGAAGTTTGAGAAATCAGATAAAGGAATATACAAACACTTTTTTATAAAAGAAATTCATGAAGAGGCTCGAATAATTGAAAGTACGGCACTGAACAGTCTTGCAAGTTCTGAAAAACTTGCTGGTCTTATAAATAAAGCTTTTGGAACTTTTCTGATTGCTTGCGGGTCTGCCTCACATGCTGCAATAGCAGCAACTTATCTTTTCTCAAAAATCGCCAAAAAGCATGTAAATTTTTCAGTCGGCTCTGAGTTTAAATATATGGAAGATTTTATAACTTCAAAAACTTTGGTAATTCCGATTTCTCAAAGCGGTGAATCGATTGATGTAATAGAACCAGTAACCCGTGCAAAAGAAAAAGGAGCAAAAATTGCTGCAATCACAAATGTTCTAGGCTCGACTCTTTATAGAATTTCAGATTTTAAACTTTTGCTTGAATCAGGCCCCGAAAAGGCAGTTGTGGCAACCAAGAGTTTTACTGCGATGATTTCAGTTCTGATCCTTACTGCATATGTACTTGCAGGAAAGAAAAAAAGGGGGCAGGAGCTGCTCTTTAAGGCGGCGAAAAATGTAAAAGAAATTTTATCTGAAGAATACATTGAAAAGATTAAAAGTTTGTCTGAAAAGCTTAAGAATCATGAGCATATTTATGTCATTGGAAGAGGAATTTCTTACACAGCGGCACTTGAAGCAACTCTTAAGATTAAAGAAGCGTCATACGCACACGCAGAGGCTTTTCCAGGCGGAGAGTTGAAGCATGGTGTAATTGCTCTTATTGAAAAGGGAACTCCCTGCATCGTGTTTGCTCCAAATGATGAGACTTTTCCAGATATAATATCAAATGCGCAGGAAATAAAAGCGCGAGGTGGATACATCATTGGAATAGGGCCAAATAAGAATGACGTATTTGATGAATTCTTTCTGACAGCTGATATTGAGGAGGCGACATTACTTGCTCAGATTACTATCTCTCATCTTTTTGGATATTATCTCTCACTTGCTCGTAAGGTAAGCGATCCGGATAAGCCCCGCAATCTCGCAAAATCCGTTACTGTGAAATAAATTAGTTGGAAATCACAAACCAAACTTATCTCTACTTTCCGATACTAGAACAAGAAGCTGGTGAAGTCTATCTGTATCTCCTGAAATTTGCATTGCATATTCCTGTCCTCTTGCTAATCCTTCTGCATCACTTGACTGTATAATATCAAGTATCGCAAACAACTCCGTTAGTGCGATTCTTCCTTCAGCATTTATCTTATATGAATATGCAGTTCGAAGCCCTTTATCATTTCTTTCTTCGCTAGTTTCAGCCCAACCTAATCGAGAAAGACCCGATGCTGCCGCAAGTCTCGGGTAGTATCGATGATCATCGAACTGTCGATAATTATCTTCTCTATATTCTTCCTCGCTTTCAGACATTTCTTTGAGAAACTCAAGTCTTTGTTCAATCACTTGATTTCCTGGATGATAAGAACTGAAAGTATTTTCAAGGAATATTCGATCAAGCACTATTCCTCGCCTTAATGCGAACTCCGCCATAAGTCCAGCGGCCGGAACTCCTAGGTTTTTGCCTTTTTCAGTAAGAATTGGAGCGTAAACATCTCTTTCAACTTCTTCACAATTAGCATAATAATGTTGAGTGCCAACCTTAATGCTTCCAGTAAGTTTGTTTGGAGAGAAGAAATACCAATTAGCACCATCTGTAAACCTACCGTCAATGATAGGAGCCAACGGTCTTGCAGTTACCCCATAACTCTCGTCAGGAGTTCTTGACATGTCTAAAAGGTAAAATACATTTATGTTTTTGCCTACTGCGGGGATAAATTTAAGAAACTCAGGGGAATAAGACTCTGTTAATACACCAATTTCAGAGTTTGGGGCAGGAGTTTGAGATGATGGAATTTCTCTTTCTCCAGGCTGAACCATAATAGTGGAATATTATCATAATTAAAGTTTAAATTCAATTTTCATCGGGTAACCTCGCCAAAAGCGTCACGGTAAAGTAGTTTAGTTTCTGACAAATACTCCTGCATTGTTATCTTGATAAACCAGTCTCCACGCCCCTAATCTATTTAACTCCAATAGTCTTTTGTATACAGGTTTTCCTGGAGACATTAGAATGACATTATATGGTGAATCATTTATGTCTTTGAAATTTTGTTCATATCCATAATAATCTTCAAATCCGCTATAGCCTTTCGCATCTTTCCATAAATGCATCCGCCCGTCTATTGTCGGTTTAATTTCAGGATAGTTCCAGATCATCCATCCGCCCCAGTTATACATCGAGTATAGATCCTGCGTCAGATTATTTTTCTTAAGAAATTCAACAGATGAAGACGAGCATTTATTAACATCTCTGCAATAATCTTCCCATGACATGTTCGTAAATTGACTAAATGGGTATTTGATAAAAAGAGTTATCAGCAAATAAATTACAAAGAGTGAAGTAGACAGGTAGAACGTGATCCTCTTTCCTCCAGGGATGAAGAATGACGCAAGAGTCTTAAGAAACGGAATAGCGAAATAATACATTGACCATGCATATCGTCTGACTGTCCAGGAAAGAATGTAAAGTATGGAAAAAAGTCCGAGAGATGTGATTTGATTTTTTATTTTTTCTTCAAAAAATAAATATACCAATCCAAAAAAAACCAAAATTCCAACAGAAAGAAGCATCCACCATTGCGAGGAAAGCTCATCGAATGGCAGATACTCCATTATGTCTTTTAGGTTTGGATTGAAAGCGTGAACTATGACTGTTTTATAAACTTCAATCCCGAATGGATTTATCAGCGGAGCTACAAGAGAGAGAAGAATAGAGATTCCAAGCAGTTTTAGTTTGCTCAAATTATTCTTAAGCTCTTTTGTCAAAAATAAATTCAGAATATAGAAGATAAACCAGAATACAAGTATTGCAAGTCCTAGGATAAATTGCCCATGAAGATTTCCCCAGAGGACGAATAATAATGGAGTAAGATAGATAATTTTTGATTTATTCTTCTCATATTTTTTTATCATGTAAGTCAGGATTGCTATAAAAAGAATACTCATTAGTTGTCCCCTGAATGAAATTTGATTTACCGGAAGCTCGATTAGAAATAAGAATGGAAAGATAAGTGTCTTTTCCCAATAACTGAGATCAAAAGCTTTTGAGAAGAAATAAAAAGTAAGTGTAATTACGATACCGGCAAGAAGAGACAGCCCCAAAAATCCTCCGAAATGAAAAGCAACAAAACTTGTGAGATCAATTCCCCAAGAGATGTTTGCCCATCTGAAATCCGGCATCATAACGGAAAAAGCATTATCTCGCAGGATCTGCCCGTGTCGGGAAAAATATTCTCCGTATTTAAGATGCCATCCGAGATCCGGATCGGTCGGCTTGAAAATCGACGCAACAAAGACAAAGAGAAATGGCAAAATTCTTTCAATAGTCTTCTTTATAGATGCGTTCATACTTGTGGTTTGAGATTATATCATACCTGTATGGAATCGATGCGTATCTATTAATTTATTAGTTAAGCTGCTAATTCAATCCAATGTTTTAAATTCCTATTGACAAGGTTTATATAGTTTGTTATATTGCTGGTTACTTGGTGTCTGCCCCACAAGAATTTCTATTTTAGATATGCAGACACAAACTTTCAGAGAAAATGCCGGAACTATAGGAGAAAATCTAATCCGCAACTTTCAAGAAAATGCATCGCCTCTTATTGAAGCTTCCATCCAAAAAATAAAACAAATTGACTACAAAGGAATCTATGCAAGGAATGCAGTGGTAATCAAGAACGCTTTCGCAAAAGTTAAGTCTTTTTTTATGGGAACGGCTTCTACTTCTTCAGGGGAGAGCGGTCCAAGTAACTCAAGCAACAAAAAGTTCTTGTTACTTGCCGGTCTTATGGTTTTGATTGTCGGAATTTTTGGAGTGCTTTTTTTCAGCTCCATGTCAGGACAAAATACATTGGGAGTTACGGATGAAAGGCCTGATGCAACAGAAGCAAAGAAAACAATAAATCTCAACAAGGCTCTTCAATTTCCTATAAGAAATGAAAAAGGAAAAGAAGTAAGCAAGTTTTCTTACGAAATAACTTCAGCCGAATTATACGATTCTATAATAGTAAAGGGGCAAAGAGCCAGAGCTGTTAAGGGAAGAGTATTTCTGATTTTTAATCTTAAGATCACAAACTCCAATGATCAGGCTGTTGAAATAAACACGAGGGATTTTCTAAGAATAAGCGTCAACAATAAGAAAGAATTGATAGCGCCCGATATCCACAATGATCCTGTTCAAACACAAGCAATATCTACCAAATACACAAGAGTAGGAGTTGCCATAAACGAATCGGATAAAAACATAAAACTCCAGGTCGGGGAGATCACAGGTAAAAAACAAACGCTCGAAATAAATTTCTAATAATGAAAAAAAACGCGCAGCTTATAGAGGAAATAAACGACGCCTTAACTGATCTTGCGTGGGGTAGTGTAGAAATTTATGTTCAAGATAATATCGTTACTCAAATCACCGTAAAGAATATAAAAAAGACCAGAGTTTCTCCAAAAAGTAGCAAAAGTTCTTCAGAAAATATTAAGAATAAACCTCAGGTATTGACAAACAAAAAAGAGAAGTATATAAATGTATATAACAATTAAATAGAAATTAGCTGACCGTAAACGGAGGCTTTTCTACCTGATACCCATTTTGGGTTTCGGATAGAGGAGCCTCCGTTTTCGTTTTATTACGGAAACGGCGCACAGAAGTGCAGACCATCCCGCTAAGGCGGGAAGAGGAAACCAAAACGAGAGGAGGTGAAAATATAAATGAATATAAATAAAAAATTAGGTACAGCAATTGCAACCGGAGCGCTTTTACTAAATACATTTACACCGCTAGCCTTTGCAGGTACAACTATTGAAATTTCAGGAAACGGAGCAGGTTCTGATAACTGGGCAAATGTCAGTCAGAATACTACCACCGCTGTAAATCAAAGCAATAATGCAAACGTTACCAACAATGTCACATCAAATGCAAAAACTGGTGGAAACGACGCTAACTTCAATACTGGAGGGCAGGTCGGAATCAGGACAGGTAACGCTACCGTAAATACAACTGTAAGTAACGTTCTCAACAGCAATTCAGCGGAAGTTGATTGCTGCGCAACAGGAAACACCACTGTGAATATCACCGGAAACGGTGCAAATTCAAACAATGGAGTTCAGCTTAATCAGGGAACAACCACAGCTGTAAATCAAGGCAATAATGCAAATGTTTACAACAATGTCGATGCAGACGCAAAGACAGGTGGAAACGATGCATACAGTAACACCGGAGGTGATGTAACCATCATGACCGGAAATGCTAAAGTTGATGCAAATGTTTCAACTACAGCAAATGTTAATGCAGCTCATGTAGGTTCTTCTCTTGGAGCAAACAACCCATCAGCAGCATTTGTGATTTCAGGAAACGGTGCAGGAAGCGATAATTACATTACCGCAGCTCTTGCAAAACTTACTGCAGTCAATCAAACAAATAACGCTTATGTGAATAACGATGTCGATGCAAATGCAAAGACAGGCGGAAATGACGCAGGATTTAATACCGGCGGAGATACCGCAATCGTAACAGGAAACGCAACTGTAAATGCTGATGTTGACAATTCTGTCAACTTCAACTTTGCAGACGTAGACTGTGGTTGCACATGGGATGTTCTTGCAAAAATTGCAGGAAACGGAGCAGAAGCAGGAGAAGATGATTGGTGGGATTGGTGGAATACACCAGATAACATCATAACCCTAAGCCTAGACAGCGTTCAAGCTGTCGGACAGGGAAATGGTGCAAATCTCAACAATGATCTAACTGATCTCGATGCAAAAACTGGATACAACGATGCAGAATCAAATACATCAGAGGTAGATGGCGATCCAGCCATAATGACTGGAAACGCAACTGTCAATTCAGGTGTAAGCAATTCAGGCAACGTTAACACAGTAGGTGATTTCGGTCCATTTGATTGGCCAGACTTTCCTTCAAATGTTGAATTTTCTTTCAACTTTGCAGCAATGATGGCTTTCTTTGGAATGTCACTTTAATTGGGAATGTAGGGTGTCAGACTCTGGCACTTCGGGGAAGACACCCTGCAAAACCAATAAATAACAATTAACTTAAAACAATTAACAATTAACAAAAAACTAAATAAAATAATGAAAAAAATAAAACAATTTATATCAGTATCCCTAATAACGCTTTTATTAGTCGGGAGAATTGGATTACCGGTTGTTGTATACGCTGAGGACGCACCGATTCCGCCAACTGCTCCAAGCGCACCATCTGCGCCGTCTGCACCTTCTGCTCCAAGCGCACCATCTGCGCCGTCTGCACCTCAAGCTCCAAGCGCACCATCTGCGCCATCTGCACCTGAAGGACCAAAAAACACTCCTCCTCCTCCACCCGTTGCTCCCGAACAACCTAACAATCCTGATCCGGAACAGCAAGTTGCGCCATCAGCTGAAAGCGAAAATAGCAGTACTCAGGGTCCTTCAGCAAGCGGTAATGTAGGAGACAGCGCGATTGATACAGGGGATGCCACGAATAGCACGAATCTTTCAGCAACCGGTAATAACAATTTGGCAACAGGGCAAGGATGTTGCGGAGGAAGTGCTTCAGTTGTTAATTCCGGAAACGGTGCGGATTCGACTAATAATGGTTCCGCAACTACCACTAATAATAATTCCACCGATCAAAATAACAGCGCGCATGTAAACAATAATATAAATCAGTCAGCTGTAACAGGGCAGAGCGATAGCTCATGGAATGTTGGAAACTCTTCTATTAATACAGGTGATGCAAATGTAACCGGAACTGTAATTACGGCGGTTAACACAAATGTTGATGGGATAGCAGTAGCTGAATTTAATATTGCAGATGATCACGTTGGAGATATAGTTTTGGATTTTGGAGCAAATTGTATTCAGGGATGTGGCGGAAATAGTATTGCTGCTCAAAACTCGGGTAATGGTGCTGGATCTGTAAATAACGCAAATACTGATTCTACAACTAACAATACGACTGACCAGAATAACAATGCACAGGTAGGAAATTCAATCACCCTAGGAGCTGATTCGGGAAATAACGATGCAAGCTTTAATACAGGTGGGGATTCGGATATCGTTACGGGGGATGCAAATGTATCAGCAAATGCCCTTACATTTGCAAACAACAACTTTGCCGGAAATGTTATTTATGGAGTTGTAAATATTTTCGGAGATCTCGTAGGAGACATTATCCTTACTCAGGCGATGATGGATGCAGTATGTGGAGGCACTTGCGGCGGATCTACAGCCGCTCAAAATTCCGGAAATGGTGCTAATTCTAGCAACACAGCGAATGCGTCAACTACTACAAACGACGCAACTTTCCAATCAAACGACGCATCGATTACGAATACGCTAGTGCTTGATACAGAAACTGGAAATAATGATTCCAATTTCAATACAGGCGGAAACTCATCGATCACAACTGGCGATACAAATATAACATCAAGCGTTCTCAATATTGCAAATATGAATTTAATCGGAGGCACTTATTGGTTGGTTTTGGTAAATCAGGCTGGAAATTGGATTGGACAAATCATGGGAGCACCGGATGGGTCCAATGTCTCGGGATCTCCGCTTTTTGAATTCTTGATAGATCCGATAACAGGTGCAGTCACTGCGAAGAATTCGGGAAACGGAGCAGGGTCTGACAATAATGCTAATTCATCATCAACAACCAATAATACAGTAAATCAAACCAACACAGCCGTAATCAACAACGAACTCAATCTATCTGCAAATACAGGCGGGAATAACACGAGCTACAATACAGGAGGAAGCTCGAATGTAATAACTGGGGACGCAAACATCGTGGCGAATATAGTTAACTTTGTTAACAATAATATTTCAGGTAACGGAAAGCTGATAGTCACAGTTGTAAATGTTTTCGGAAGCTGGCTGGGGGATTTCATAACTCCCGGTAATGCAAAAGCACCCGCCGCCCCATCAGGTAGTCAAGCTACCGGTGGAAATTCAGAGAGCTCTAACGTGGCAAGTTCAAACGGCTCAGGCAGTTCTTCAAACGCAAATACCATCAATGTCCAATCGATTAGTCTTTCAAACGGTGCAACTCCTGCAGTAACTCAAACATCGGTGAGGAGTAACTTTCTTGCAATTTCAACAGAAGGAATAAGGAATCTCAAGGTAAATAAAATACTGGGTGTAAATAATTCTTCGGAAAGCTTAAGCGGCGCAGAAGCAACTATAAATCTGGCGTGGGCAGTCTTACTTCTTCCGGCTTTCCTAAGTGTATTCCTCGCAAGAAAAAAACTGACAAAATTTAGAATAGAGAGGAATTACAATGTTTAAGAAAATAATATCAGCAATTTTATCATTTTTGGTTTTCGGATTTTTGGTAAGGACTTCTTATGCAGAGCAAATTGTGATTGAAGTATCAGGGAACGGCGGAGGATCAGATAATTCAGTACAATTCACTTCGAATAATTCTAGTACCGTAGATCAGTCAAATACCGCTGATATTCAGAATAATGTATCCTCAGATGTCAATACAGGAAATAATCAAGCATCTTCAAATACGAGTGATGTTACGATCAACACCGGAGATGCAAATAGCAGTAGTACTATAAACAATAACAATATAAATTCAAATAATTATGATGGTGCATGCGATTGCCCTTCAGGGAATGTTTCAGCGGTCATTGGTGATAATGGAGCATATTCTAATAATGCTTTAAATCTAGGAATAAATAACAATACAGATGTCTCGCAGTCAAATAGCGCATATATTACCAATAATGTCTTAAATCATGCTAATTCAGGCTATAATAGCGCGGATAATAATAATGGAGATGTCGTAATTATTACAGGTAGAGCAGGTGCTTATATCAAAATTTCAAATAAAAATATAAATATAAATGTCGATCCGAGCGGAAATGGATCAAGCATAATTTCGCTTCTTATAAACGGAAATGGTGCAGGATCTGTTAATCTTGCAAGTCTTATTTTCAATAATTCCCTGAAGTATACAAGCAGTAATATAGCAGTGCTTTTTAACAACGTAGTAAATGAAGCAAATACAGGAGGAAATACGGCTAATTATAATAACGGTACTGTTCTTATCGCTACAGGAGATGCGGTGAGTATTGTTGAGATTGCAAATGAAGATATCAATGGTTCAACTGTCGAATTATGTGCATGTACGATTGCTCCACCGCCTGGTAATGGAGGGGGAGATCCAGTAGTTCCTCCGGGCACCAATCCGCCTTCAAGCGGAGGGAATGGTGGAAATGGCGGATCTTCAATTTCTCAGGGAGCAGGAAGCGTATTGGGAGCTGCAATTGGAAATGTTCTGCCTGCAACAGGAGGGTACCTCTTATTGCTTATGACGATCCTATGTCTTACAATACTCCTGGCAGGAGGGTATTTGCGCTTTGGTTCTGGTATATCTCCTCCTCTTTCTTATGCAATTTAATTTGCGACACATACTCGGAAACGCCTTAATGGCGTTTTCTCTTTTATTGCTTCTTTTTATTTATTATCCGCTGCTGCAGCTTTATCTTTTTCCCGCAAAGATCGATGCAGAAATTATGCACAGTGACTTCTATATCTCAATTCCCAAAATAAATGTTTTGTCAAAAGTCATAGCAGATGTTGATGCATTCAATGAGAAAGAATACCAAAAAAGTCTTGAGAAAGGCGTTGCACAGGCAAAGGGGACATCGTTTCCAGAGAGTGATGGGACTATGTTTATGTTTGCTCATTCATCAGATGCTCCTTGGAGAATAACTAAATATAATGTTGCATTTTTCAGACTCCCCGAGCTTAAAAAAGGAGATTTGATTGAAATCGGCAGGAAAGGGAAGAGTTATGTGTATAGAGTGACAGATACGAAAACTGTATGGCCGTCTGATATCAAATATCTTAAAGATTTATCAAAAAAACAACTGATTCTCCAGACTTGCGTGCCAATAGGTACGTCTCTTCAGCGACTTCTGGTCTTTGCCGAACCTACTCAATAGTTTTCACAAACAGACTCCTATATAGTATAATACGGTTTATGGCGCAAACTCTGGGACTGATGCTTCTTTCGATGTTCATCACCTTCGTGCTTCTAATCCCATTTATCGATTTTTTATACAAGCTCAAATTGAAACGTCAGAAGCAAAAGACAGTAGACATATTTGATAATCCAACGCCCTTTTTTGATAAATTTCATGGTTGGAAAGAGGGAACTCCTTTCGGTGGGGGAATACTTATTATCGTTGTTGTTTCTGTTCTTAGTCTCTGGGCATATGGAATATTGAATATTCAAGCTAAAGGATGGGAAGTGTTTGCAATTCTTTTTACGTTTGTATCGTTTGGTGTCTTAGGTCTTTATGATGATGTAAAAAAACTTATAGGGGCAAATGCAAAGCAGAATTTATTCTTTGGTCTCAGGTTTAGATATAAGTTTTTGCTGCAATGGATTCTCGCGCTCATAATAGCCTCAATACTTTTTTACCAACTTGGATATAACTTTATTTTTATTAGAGGAATAGGTCTGACAAGCTTAGGCTTTTTATTCATTCCCTTTGCTGCTTTTGTTATAGTCTCATTTACAAATGCATTTAATATCGCAGACGGGCTTGACGGACTTGCTTCTGGGTTACTTCTTATTTGCCTCGGAGCATTTCTGGTAATTTCAAATAATCAGCTTGATGACTCGCTTCAAGTTTTTATCGCAGTACTTATGGGAAGCATGATTTCGTTTCTATATTTCAATATCTATAAAGCAAGGATTTGGCTTGGTGACGTAGGCTCGCTTTCTTTGGGAGCAGTGCTTGCGGTTATTGGGCTTTTGACAGGAAAAATACTGGCAATAGCATTTATCGGCGGAGTTTTTATAATTGAGGTAGGGTCATCGCTTATTCAAATACTGAGCAAGAGATTTTTAGGCCGAAAGATTATGCCCGTTGCTCCATTTCATTTACTTCTGCAAAAAATGGGATGGGATGAGCCAAAGATCGTAATGCGGGCGTGGATCTTAGGTTTTTCTTTCGCAGTTCTAGGTCTTTACATAGCTTTTATTAAATGATCTCTTCTTTAAGAACATCATAAACATGAAGAGAATAGACTTAATACTTCTAATTTCCGTAATTGCACTTACGATATTTGGTCTTCTTATGATTTATGACGCCTCATCGTTTGTTGCATTTAGAGATTTTGAAGATAAATACCATTATATTAAAGGGCAAGCCTCTTGGGCACTATTGGGATTTATGGGGCTTACTTTTTTTTCATTTTTTGATTACAAGCGGCTTTATAATCTTTCACTTCCGATTCTTCTTGGATCAATTATATTATTAATTCTTGTTTTTATTCCAGGAATAGGAGTTCGCGCCTTGGGTGCGCATAGATGGATAAATTTGGGATTTTCTACAATCCAGCCCGCAGAATTTATTAAACTTTCTCTTTCGATATATCTTGCTTCGTGGCTTTCACATAAAGAAAAAGGAAGACTTGGAGCATTTCTACTACTACTGGGATTTATTGTTTTTCTTGTTATGCTTGAGCCAGATATGGGGACAACAATTGTAATATTGCTTCAAGCACTATCAGTTTATTTCCTTTCAGGAGGGAAAATGCTTTATCTAGGCTTATTAGCTCCAGTGGCTGGGGTAATCGGATATCTGCTAGTAAGGCTGTCTCCCTACAGGCTTAAACGGCTTGAGTCTTTTTTTAATTTGAATTCGTCATTTGAAGAAACCTCTTATCATGTGAGGCAGATACTTATTGCATTGGGATCCGGAGGTATTTTCGGAGTTGGGCTGGGAAATTCTATTCAGAAATATGCATATCTTCCGGAGACCACCACTGATTCGATCTTTGCTATTGTCGCTGAAGAGCTTGGATTTGTAGGCGCGTCAATTCTAATATTAATTTTTGGCTTAATTATCTGGCGCGGATTTAGAATAGCAACGAAAGCCAAGGATAATTTCGGAAAGCTTCTTGCAGGAGGGATAATATCGTATCTTGCAATCCAAACAATAATAAATCTCGCTGCTCAAACCGCTCTGATTCCGCTTACGGGAATTCCTCTTCCATTCATATCCTATGGAGGATCAGCTCTTATTGTTAACTTATGCTCAATCGGCATTCTGCTTAATATTTCCAAGCAATCATCATGAAGTTAGCCATACTGGGTGGGCATTTAGCCCCAGCACTATCAATTATTGAAAATGTTCCCAAGGATTGGGAAATTATTTTTTTGGGAAGAAAATATGTTTTCGAAGGAGAAAAGACAATTTCCCTTGAGTACAAGACGATAGAGAAATTAGGCATTGTGTTTGAAGCCATAAGCACCGGAAGGTTTCAGCGCAAATTTACCAAGAATACCATTCCTTCACTTCTAAAACTTCCTTCGGGTTTTTGGGGTGCCTTTAAAATTCTTAAATCACAAAAACCTGATGTTATTCTTGGTTTTGGTAGTTATATTCAACTCCCGGTAGTTTTGGCAGCATCTATTCTGAAGATTCCGGTTGTGATACATGAACAGACTTTGGGAGCTGGCGCATCAAATAAGCTTTGTTCAAGATTTGCAAAAAAAGTTTGTATTTCCTGGGAAGAATCACGTAGATTTTTTCCAGATAATAAGACTGTTCTTACTGGTATGCCTCTGCGAAAAGAGGTCTTGCAGGTTATCAAAGAAAAAGCAATAAGCAAGAATAAGAATTTTAAAATTTTCGTTACAGGAGGAAGTTCGGGTTCACATTTTATAAATGATGCAATCAAAAATTGTCTAGATACACTTCTTGATAAATTTGATATCGTACATCAGACTGGAGGGTCGGAAAAATTTAAAGACTTCGAAAGTCTCTCAGAGATTAGAGATCGATTCTCTCAACAGAAAAAAGAAAAATACATTCTCAGAAAATTTTTATACCCGAATGAATTTACTCAAGTTCTAAAGGGATCTGATTTGATAGTTTCAAGAGGGGGGATAAACACTGTTTACGAAATATTTCTTCTAAACAAACCTGCTCTCATAATTCCTATTCCATTTTCCCAAAAAAATGAGCAGATGGAGAACGCACAATTCCTGAAAAATCAGGGGCTTGCTGAGATACTTCAGCAAAGTGATATTATTCCTCAAATATTTAAGGAGAAAATTTTGGATATGATAGATAATATTGATAAATACAGAAGGAGCTCATTGAAAGATTTGTCTTTGGAAAATCCAGCAGATAAAATTATAAAAGTAATTTGGGAATGCGCAGAAAAAAATTAAAAAGAAGAAGCAAGGCGTTACTTCTGAAATTAATACTACTCTGTATGCTAATTGTAGCAGTTATAGGAGGAGTTTATTTTATCTTCCCAAATTTTTTTAAATCAAATCTTATAAGTCCGCTTGCGCAAATTGTTTTTGTTTCTGATCGAAGACTAGTCGAGCAGGCACTTCTTAAAAACAAAATATTATATTCATCAATCAAAACCGCATCAGATTCTTCATATCTAATTACTCTTAGTGCGGGAGGGGATGCAATTATTACCTCTAAGAAAAATATTAATTTACAAATAAGCTCTTTACAACTCATGCTTAACAGGCTTACAATAGAAGGGAAAAGGATAAAATCTGTAGACTTTAGATATGATAGGCCTGTAGTCAGGCTTTAATTTCGTTATGAACGAAAATAGAGTTGTCGTAGGAATAGACATAGGAACTTCAAAGATAGCAACCGTAATTGCTCGAGTAGATGATTTTTTAAATATTCTCGGAGTTTCGGAAATTACTTCTCAGGGAATCAGAAAAGGGCAGATTGTTGATATAGTCGCAGCTGTCGCGTCAATAACTTCTTCTCTTGAGGCCGCAGAAAGAATGGCAGGATATTCTGCTTCTCATGTGACTGTCTCGATAGGAGGTAGTCATATTGAGTCTATGAATTCAAAAGGAGTGGTTGCAGTTTCGGCACCTCAAGGCGAGATCAGCGCAAGCGATGTAGCGCGAGTAATAGATGCCGCAAAAGCAGTAAGTCTTCCATCAAGCAGGGAAATTATACATGTTCTTCCGAGAAGCTTTACTGTTGATGGTCAGGAAGGGATAAAAGATCCCGTGGGTATGAGCGGGATAAGACTTGAAGTTGATACTCATATTGTTTCGGCTAATTCTACCGCGATAAGAAATCTTGAAAAAGCACTCTCTGAAGTAGGGGTTGATATTGATTCTATTGTCTATAACGGCTATGCCTCAAGCCTTTCGACGCTCTCTGATACAGAGAAGGAGCTTGGAGTGGTTCTAGTTGATATCGGTGCGGGTACGACGGACATTTCGATTTATGTGGAAGGTTCTGTCGCGTATTCTTCAGTTCTAGCTGTAGGAGCAAGGCATATAACAAATGACTTGGCTATAGGACTTAGAATTTCACTTGAGAGTGCTGAGAAAATAAAAATGTTTCTTTCGAATCCTGAAAAGCAAGTCAGGATTACCGAGAGCACAGAGGAAGTTAAAGGAAGGAGTTCTGATGAGATCGATCTATCATCCCTTCATCTTTCAGAAGAAATAAGTAAAGTTTCAAGAAAAACTTTGGTTGATGGAATAATTAGGCCGAGACTAAATGAGGTGTTTACTTTTATAGGACTCGAGATTAAAAAAAGCGGATTCGCAGGGCAGACACCGTCGGGCTTGGTTATTACCGGAGGAGGTGCGGGTACGGTTGGTGTTGTGGATAGCGCAAAGAGAACTCTTGCTATGCCCGTACGAACCGGAGCGCCTTCAAATCTAAAAGGAATAATTGATGAAATTCAAAATCCAACATTCTCAACAGTTGTAGGTTTGGCAAAATATGGTGGATCCTCAGAGCCAAAAGAAAGTTTGCCATTCGGGATATCAATCCCCAGGATTCCGGGTTTTAAAGGAAATAAGATTTTTGGTAAAGCTATCGACCTTATTAAATCATTTATTCCCTAAGTTTTAAGGGCTTGCAAACGTATTGCTAATTTGCTACATTTAGTGTGTCTATGCTTATCAAACCCCAAACCGCAAACTTCGCAAAAATTCGTGTTATGGGTATAGGCGGCGGAGGATGCAATGCTCTAGCTTCAATGATTAATCACGGGCAGATTGGTGGAGTAGACTTCGTTGCAGTAAACACCGATGCGCAAACTCTTCTTCTTTCACCTGCGGCAACCAAGCTGCAGATAGGCGAAAATCTCACAAAAGGTCTTGGTTCAGGCGGAGATCCCGAAATGGGAAGACAGGCTGCAGAGGAATCCCGCGAGAAATTAAAAGATATTCTTGATGGATCTGATATGGTGTTTCTTGCTGCCGGAATGGGCGGAGGAACTGGAACGGGCGCTACGGCTATTATTGCAGAGGTATCAAGAGAAATAGGAGCGCTCACGATTGCGGTCGTTACCAAGCCATTTGCATTTGAAGGCACAAGGAGAATGGTTTCAGCAGAAGATGGCATCGAAAGCCTTAAAGACAAGGTTGACACTCTCATCGTTATTCCCAACCAAAGGATACTTGATGTGGTCGATAAAAAATTATCACTTCTAGAGGCATTTAAGGTCGCAGATTCGGTACTTACACAAGGTGTCCAGGGAATCTCAGATCTCATCACAATGCCGGGGCTTATAAACGTAGATTTCGCCGACGTCCGCACTATTATGTCTGATGCTGGGTCTGCTCTCATGGGTATAGGTACTGGAGTTGGGGAGAATAGAGCTCAAGCTGCAGCAAGGTCTGCGATTGCATCGCCACTCCTAGAGATTTCGATGGACGGAGCGCGCGGAGTTTTGTTCAACATAACAGGTGGTCCTGATATTACGATGAGCGAGGTCGACGAGGCAGCCAAAATAATTGCTCAGGCTGCAGATCCCGACGCAAATATTATTTTCGGTGCGACAGTCGATCAGACAATGCACGATACGATAAAGATTACGGTAATTGCGACCGGATTTGACTCGGCAAGACAAAGGCTTTCAGAGTTTATAATTCCTGAGAGGAAAGTAGAAGAG
>JBBUBI010000070.1:0-5304 GCA_038058335.1 Patescibacteria group bacterium | reverse complement strand
CAAGCTTGATTTATGTAGAAAAGCTGATATAATTATAGGCTATTATGGCAAACACAAAAGAATTAGGCTTTTTTGAAAACAGGCCTCCTCTAGCACAGGAGAGATTTCAAATTACCCCTGAAGTCCTCTTGGAGGACAACCGGTCATCTGTAGCAGCTGAAAGGATACAAACATGGAAGAACGCAAAAAAAAATCATCGGCTTAAAATGATACTCGCATGCAGTGACTCAAGAATAATTTTACCAGATCCTAACACGGAAATAGTAGTAAATTATATAGCAGCGGGACGTATGCCCCCTAATCCTAAACATCTTCTATTGGAAAACCTAATGTCAGAGGCCGCAGTCGTAATTGGCCATTTTGATGGAGACACTATTAATTCAGGACAAATGCCTAGAGGATGCGGAGGGCTAGCTTTAAAAGAAAGTCATAGGAGAGACGGAAAAGGCAGTAGGAAAATTGATAATTTTGTTGATTTGAGAGTATATGATCCGGATCCAATACTTCAGGCCGTAAGATCTGCCATGCATATAGCGGGGAAAACTAAAAAACCCGTTCTTGCTGTAGCACAAGATCATAGAAATGGTAAAATTTACCCGATTGCTTCATTTGAGCATGATGAAGATCTCGTAAAACAGATTTTTATAAGAGGGAGTGTCTTAAGTTCATTAAGCGAATATAATGCTACAGAATTATACGAACAAGGAATACCTGCAATTCAATTAGGACAGGTTCCTGATAACCTTCAGGAATTTATGGCACTTGGCGCAGAAAGAATGAAATCGATTCGTATGGCCTATCCCAATAATTATGTAGAGTCTGAAATTCAAGACCCTTCTCTTATATTCATATCTACATGCCTAGTCCCTTTTCAAGCACGTTTTCCAATAACAGGAGATAAACCGGGAAGAGTATTCGAGGTATTTGCCCCAAGGTATAAAGACGATTCGGGTACTCTGAAATTTTCCCTATCGGACCTTCAACCATCTCTCGAACAAGCGGAATTTCCTATAGAGCAATCTATAAACAATCACGGACAAGATGGCAAATCATTTGCCTCTACTAATACAATTTTAATCGACACTGACACCATGACATTATCCCAAGAGCTAGCAAGTATATTTGTGAATGAGCACGGTGAATTTATACAAAACTGGCTTAGACTGCCTGGGCACAAGATATTCGTTTCGAGAACAACAGATGGAATACTGGAAGAAATCGAAGAATTTAAAACTTAACTTCTGTTTATACTGAGTTTGCCGAAGTGTGGGTCGCCGTGGAATCCAATTTGCTTCAGCTTGATTACCGTAGAACCAAAATCCTCAATTTGATATAATATCTGAACTCGGGCACGTAGTTCACCCTCTTGCGTTCTGCAAAGCAGAACTTCAGAAGGGCAAGCCGGTAGAACATTCGGGCGATTAGCTCAGTGGTAGAGCGCGTCTCTGATAAAGACGAGGTCAATGGTTCGATCCCATTATCGCCCACAAATAGTTTCTCTGACTTGTCCATCCGGAGCTTTAGCGAAGGAGGATAAAGAAGAGGTGGATAGTTCGACTCTATCACGACCCACCACACAAACTTCTTTTTCTATTGTTTATATTTTATTTAATTAGATCCCACACCTCTTGCGGAACCATTTCTTTTATTTTTTTACTATTTGACTCATCTTCTCGTGACCATACAAGACAATTTAATAAAATTTCCTGAATAATTCGGAGTTTTTTAAGCTCTGCAAGCATTTTTGCCCCTTGATTGGGATTTCCGCCGACGAATTTGTAGTAAAGCGCTACCAGCTGATTAAGTCTATTAGATACAGCCTGGTATGTAGCTATAATCTTCCCCTGTCTCGAACGTTTTTGATAAGTATGGAATTTCTTAAGATTCTGCCATTCGCCTGCCCGAACTTCTATATCCAAATCCATTTCCTTCTCGGAAAACCCTCCGTCCCCTTTTTCCTCTGAATTATTTCTCTCCTTATCCATTATCTCGCTAAGATTTTAACCAAGCCTATTATTCCGGCTATAATTCCTCCTAAGATTGCCCATTTTTTGATATTTTCCGGAAAGGTTTTCGATTGTTTTTCTTTCATAGTCTATGACTATCCATAAATTTTTTTTCCTTCCGCATTGTCTTCCACTCCATAAAAGTATTAACTGCAGTTGCAACTACCACAGCCCCGATGGCCGCCCCAATACTTTGTTCATAAACAGTAACAGATATAGCTCCAATTCCTCCTACTATACCAAGATATTCCTTCAAGTCATGTATATTAACTTCAGGATGATCTGAGCTCTTATTTTCTTTATTTCCTCCCATAATTTTAGCTTGCCCTACGAAGCTTTAGCGAAGTTGGGAGGCGCGAACCGGATTCGAACCGGTGCATGCCTGTTTTGCAAACAGGTGTGTTAACCACTTCACCACCGCGCCATGTTAGTCTCTTGCTTTTAGTCACTAGTCTTTGGCTAATAACTAACGCAACATCTAATACTAGCCTCAATTATACCAAAAACATTCTGTTATTACTATCTAAATCGCCACTTCGCATATTTTTATATATTGACAATCCGGCATCGAGTGCATGAAGGATTAAACGAGCGGCCTCTAACGGGGTTTAAGCGAGTTTAATCTGAAAGCACGAGGGGAGGCTTGTCAAGAGTTTTTGGTACTTTTGTCGATACAAAAGTACAGAGAAGAGATTTATCTGACCACGAAGCTTATTTCAATTGCGGTAAATCCTTTTCTTTGAATTTTTTCTATAATTGGTGGCGCATAGGAAGAATTGGGATTCTCATCAAGGTTCTCAATATAGAAAACAATGTTTCGGTAAGTATCAGGAGTGGGAGAAATTATAAGAGGAAGTATTTTCTTGGAAGTTGCATCATCATAAAAAGATATAAATATATAGGAAGAGCTAGCTTTTTCTTTGACAAAATTTAAAGTATCTTGTGTTTCTTTTTCATTCAATCCTAACTGATCTAATATTTTTTCAACTATATTCTGGACATTTTCTTTTTTGGCTAAGTACCCTTTCTTGGGTTTCTCAAGCTTTATAGCAGGTGTGTAATCAAACTTTAGAGAAGATACCTTTTTTCCATTAGCCGTAAATGATCCATTTTCTCCCAATGAAATAGAATACCCTTCGGAAGGACTGTAGCTTGTATCCAGAGGGTAAATAGGTGTTGATGAATAAACTGAGACGCTTTGTCCCTCTGCTCCATAGAGATAGAGAGGGCTGTCGGAGCATTTTCCGTTAACCTTAATATCTTTTACTGCTTGGACCCAGCATGCATCCCACACCAATGCCTGCGCATTATCTTTCGGATTGTACTGTCCCAAAAGATCGTTGCATTGTTGCCTAGCTAGATTTTCGCATTGAAAATTGCATAACTCACCAGCTTTTTTCCGGGAATCAGAAAGGCTGCATTGCTTCTCTCTTGGAGGTCTAGATTGCTGTGCTATTCTCTTTGGAGCAAGAGAAGGTTTAATCTCAAATGTCTGTAACTGAAGCTGTTTCTTATTTCTATCAGACTCGCTTGATGCTGATGAATTTAAGGATGAAAAATATTTTTCCGGTTCTAGATCAATAAACTGCACAAGTCCGGCTCCCAGACTAATTGTTTTCTTGGTTTGCGACGTTGTATCAAGAATATAAACTGAATTTATGGATTGATTGTATTTACTTCCTAAATTTCCTAAAGTTTCATTTGAAACAACTTCATCAAAAACTAGAAAACTATCGCTTGAGATCGCTGCGGTGACATTTTTAACAGCAGAGCTCTTCTGCTCAAAAGTACCTAAGGAATTGCTGCCTAAATTTATTTTTCTTGAAGTACTTGTTGCTAAATCATAAATATAATTACCGCTTTTTGAATTATCTTTTGACACTTGACTATATATAATATTCCCTGACAATAAGTCCCATTTAGCATTTGGAAAAATATCACCTTCTGCTGCCGAAAGAAGAGTCTTTTCTTTTCTTGTCGTGAGATCAAAAATCTCTATTGTGTTGGGCGTTATCATTGCCCTTCTGAAACCATCTATTTCTTCTGTTCCAGGCCCCTTGCTTCCGTCGTATCCTGCAAAGACGATTCTTTTTCCGTCTCTTGAAACAACAGGCTGGGTGCTTATTCTTCCATTTTGCATGGAAGAAATATCCTCCTTTGAAGAACCGGATGGATTTGATACTTTCATACCATATCCCCATCCTGCTCCTGAATTTGGAAGAAATCTGTCTGTAAAAAGCTCTCCGGTATCGGAAATGGCGATAGGATAATCAACCGGCTGTCCCGGGCCTGATGATTGATCGTATATTAGATTTTTTTGTGAGACATTTGCTGCATCAAGCGTGTACACTCTGGAACGTCCTCCCAGAAGCTCAACGCTGCCATCGGACGGACTTACCTCCCATACCGCAATAAGTTTTTTGTTCGGGGAAAGAATATAGTCGTCTATTCCAAATCCATCATCAGCCTTCAAGACTAATTTCTCTTCTTTTGTACTAAGTGTCATTTTTACTATTTCTTTTCCGTAATCTCTCTCATCTGTATCTTTAATATAAATAATATTATCGGAGTTAATTATCCTTACATGCTTTATGTTAAACGAAAGGCTTGCC
This sequence comes from Patescibacteria group bacterium, assembly GCA_038058335.1. GTDB lineage: Bacteria > Patescibacteriota > Microgenomatia > Levybacterales > UBA12049 > JBBTVO01. The sequence continues at coordinate 686 of JBBUBI010000070.1, read as the reverse complement.
AAGGTCTTAATCTTATTGGTTGATAAATCAACTGCTTCTATCACCGATGTGTTATCCATCCAATATCCATAAACTATAGAATCTGATGAGATAGGGGTGGGCTTGGGTTTTGTTTCTTCTTTTTTAGTATCCTTGTTGCGACTGGCTAAACCTGCTGTTCCCAGAGCTATACCAAGAAAAACTATAAGAATGAGAATAAAGATAAGAGGATTTTCTTTTATCTTATTCAGCATTCCAATTTTTACCGGCTTTTCTTCTTGCAGAATAACAGGAGGGATTTGGTCTTCCACTATTATATAGTGTATGGAAGAGATAAATATAAGTCAAGAAAAAACCACCCGAGTGGGTGGTCTTAGATTTTGGAATTGCTTCTTAATCAAGAAGTGGCCCCGAAGTTAATCGGGATCCCGCAAAAGCGGGACAGGAAACAGTTTGAATAGTATTTTATCTTCCCTCAGTAATAACGGGAAAATCAAGCTCTATTCGCTCCCGCATAATGCGAGATACTTGTGGCCTTTATACAGTTTTTCGCAAAACTTTAAATCTTACTTAATTTCAAAAATAAAGTTTGTCCCTTGCGGGACAGCTTAGCTGTCTTCTCCATTTCCGTAGCCCCGATAAAAATCGAGATTTTTTAGAAAGGAGGTGATCCATCCCCAGCTTCGGCTAGGGATACCTTGTTACGA
>JBBUBI010000069.1:0-8556 GCA_038058335.1 Patescibacteria group bacterium | reverse complement strand
TATATCTATATGAAATATTTCTATCAACCGTTCTTTATGTATCCCAACCTAGACAGCAATTTATTCTCTTACCACTTGACAGGGCTTATATAATTTAAACTAAACTGAGTAAGCTTATGAAGAATTTAGTTATAGTAGAATCTCCGACTAAGGCGCGGACTATCGGGAGATTTCTGGGCGGAGATTATACCATCAAGGCTTCGATGGGGCACATTATGGATTTGCCCAAGAGCAAGCTTGGAGTTGATGAGAAGACTATGGAGCCTCAGTATGAGCTAGTCGCTGAGAAGCGGATGATTATCGCAGACCTGAAGGATTCGAGTAAGGGCGTGGATAAGATAATTATCGCGACTGACCCTGACAGAGAAGGCGAAGCGATCGCGGCTCATGTGAAAGATCTCTTGAAAAAAGCAGGGGAGAAAAAATTCCAGCGAATTGTTTTTCACGAAATTACAAAAGAAGCGATCGAAGAGGCTCTTAAGAATCCGCGGGATATTGATGATGCGCTTGTGGATGCACAGACTGCGCGCCGAGTCTTGGACAGACTGGTCGGTTATAAGATTTCCCCTGTTTTGTGGCAGAAAGTAAGACGAGGACTTTCTGCAGGACGAGTGCAGTCAGTTGCTTTAAGATTGATAGTCGAGCGAGAGAGAGAAATTGAGAAGTTTAAGAAAGAAAAATATTGGAGCATTCATGCGATCTTTGAGAAGGAAAACAAAGAAATAGAATTCGAGCTGATAGAAATAAATGGAGAGAGGATTGAAAAGCAGGAAGCACACGAGCTTTATGATGGGCAATATAAAGTAACGAAGTCTGTAATTGATGAAATAAAAAAAGCGCAGGAAGTTGTTGATGATCTAAAAAAGAGTAATTTCTCTGTCGCGGATATCCTGCAGAAGGAAATAAAAAGGAGCCCTTATCCGCCTTATACTACTTCAACTCTTCAGCAGGACGCGTCCCGCAGGCTTGGATATGCAGGAAGAAGGACGATGAGTCTTGCGCAGAAATTATACGAAGAGGGCTATATTACTTATCACAGAACCGACTCTGTTTCGATGGCTGTGAGTGCAGTTGCTCAGATCAGGAAATTTGTCGAGAGAAAGTTTGGCGAAAGATATTTATCGCCAGGGGCCCGAGTTTATAAAACCAAGCAAAAGCTCGCGCAAGAAGCGCATGAAGCAATAAGGCCGACCAATGTCGGGGCAACTTCCGATATCGTAAGCAAAGACTTGGGAAGAGATTATTCAAAGCTGTATGAGCTGATTTGGGCAAGGGCAGTTGCGACACAGATGTCGGATGCAATAACCGAGTCAACGACTGTTTTCGCAGATTCATCTAATAATGCTGAGGTCGCTTCCGAAAATTTTCATGCTTCCAACGCGGAGAAAGGTTTATCCTTAGGCAAGAAAGCTGATGGCGCGAATGTTCGCAGTGAAAATTTTGAAAGCTCCCCGCATTATAGATTTAAGGCAAATGGATCGGTTCTTATATTTGATGGATTTCTAAAAGTTACTCCGCAAAGCCTAAATGACAATCTTCTTCCTGATTTTGAAAAAGACGAAAAACTTAATGCAAAAAGTTTTTATGAAAAAGAACACGAAACACTTCCGCCTCCCAGATACAATGAGCCTTCACTTATAGCGACTTTGGAAGAAAAGGGGATAGGAAGGCCATCAACTTATGCGTCGATTGTCTCGACGATTGAGGGAAGAAAATATATCGAAAGACAGGAGGGCAGATTTATACCTTCTCCAGTGGGAACTGCTGTCAATGATTTCTTGGTTCTGAATTTTTCGACAATTGATGACATACCTTTTACCGCTGATATGGAAGATGAACTTGACGCGATAGCGAATGAAAGGAAGGAATGGAAGCCCGTAATCAAGAAATTTTATGAAAGTTTGAGCAAAAGTCTTGAGGATGTAAAAAGCTCAGAAAGAGTAAAGATCGCGACTGAGGAAATTGACGAGAAGTGTCCGACGTGTAGCAATCCGCTTGTTATTCGCTATGGTAAGTTTGGAAAATTTCTCTCTTGCAGTACGTTTCCTGCTTGCAAATTTACAAAGCCTTATGTTGAGGAAGTCGGAATCCCTTGTCCCAAATGCGGAGCTTCGTCATCCGAAGCCTCCACGTCCTCCGAAGTTTCAACGAAGGGGGAGGCGAAGGGTGGGCAGGTGATAACCAGAAATACGAAAAAAGGAAGAAGGTTCTATGGATGCTCCAATTATCCAAAATGCGACTTTGCAGCCTGGAAACTTGAAGATATTAATAAGACACAAGTTACTAAGTAAACTTAAAATAAAAATCTAAATAAATTTCTTCTTGCGTCTTTGATCGCAAAGACGCCCAAACTCGCAAGCAGTGAAAGGTCGGCTAAAATCCTCATTCGCTTAACGGGCCCCTCTCCCGTTAGGGTATTCTCCCTGTCGCACTCATTCGGATTTCTTAACGCGCTGCTTTCAGTGCTTGCATAGAAGGGTTATTGTGGGCAAGGGGTGAATTCGCATTTCGGTCCGGTTCTTCCGACAGATGAACCGTCCGGACAAATTTTGGCTTCTTCAGTACAAGCAACAGGATTATTCGTTTCAGTGAATTTGAAGGTGGAGAGAATCTGGTTATAAATATCTTGAAGATCGTTTTGTCCTTCAAGGATAGCATATGTAATTCCGTAAACGACATCATTCTTGTGTATATATACGCCGTTAAAGCTTCCATCAGGAGCAACAATAGGCTTAGTTATCACGCTTTCAGCTCCTCCAATTGTGGTTTCTTGTCCATCTTTATTCTTTTCGAGAATCTCAGTCCAAGAGGTTCCAACCTTTGTAATTACGAAATACTGTTTGTCTAAATCGGGATTTTTGATTTCAATTATACAACCCTTTTGGCTTTCCGTTGTTAACTCTTCCCAATTTGCTGGATATTTAAAAGATATTTTACAAAAGTTTCCATTGTAGGTTTTCCATGTGGAGGTTTCGTCGATGGGTGTGGGAATAGGTGCTGATGTGGGATTTGTTTTGGCAACTGGTGGTTGGGGATTGAGACGAGAATTTAGGATAAGAAATCCACTTCCTCCAAGGAAAAATATTAGCAGGATAATTACTGCCAGAAATAGTTTTCCGGACAAAGGAGATTTTGTTTTTACAGGCGGAGGGACTGGAGTGGGACTGATTGGAGGAGCCTGAACAAGCGCTTGATTTTCCATTATAAGTTTAAATTAAATACTAATCCTATGTGCCTCTGGGAACGTCGTAGGTGGTGGGAATTGGTCCTGTTTCTTTTGGACTGCTAGTTACTTGATTAAAAATAAAAAATCCGCCGATTAATACACCCAATACTAATAACGCCCCGATGATTATTAACGGAAGCTTGTTTAGAGTTTTGACAGGATTTTGATTGGGCGCAGTAGTCGCAGGAGGTGTTGTAGCGGCTGAATGTGGTGCTTGATTCGGATTTTGAACTGGGAACGTAATCGGAGCCGGACTTGCGGGTGTTGTTTGTGTCGGCACAGGATTTGCTGGTGCTTGATTTTGATTATCCATTTATTGATTGTTGCAAAATCATAAGCTCTAAGTCAACTAGAAAATCATCGCAAGAGCTACGATGAGTCCGAGGATTGCAACCTGATTAATTATTCCCCATGGTGCATCGAGCCTATTGTCAAATTTCTTTTGAAGAGTGTGAAATATTTTAAACTCTTGGATTCCAAAAAAATAATATGGTGCGGTTATCCAGTCAGGCAGCTGGGCGAATACTACAACCAAGAATACATAAAGAATATTTATTTGGGGAAACAGAAAGAAGACCAATAAATACGAAATAGTAAATCCAAATATCACATCAAAAAAAGCTTCTCCAAAAAGTCTGTTCTTTGTTTTTAATTTGGAATTAGTGCCTTCATCCCAGTGGGGGAAAGCATCTGCTGCCAAATGTGAGACAAGCGCAAGTGGAATTGCCAGAGCTGGATTGCCTACTTTTACGGCTATTACAGTTCCGATTATGGCGTGTCCGGTCGCAGTCATACTTCGAGTACCTCAGTATGACTCTGAGCTTGCTTGCAGTGGGCTAGCCGAACTTGCCGAAGAGTCATATAGACTATCCTAGCATAGGGACACCTACTTGACAACGTCGTGAAAATTTTCACATAATAAATATGTGAGGATAAGGCTTAAGCATTTTTTCTTAATTCTTCTGACTTTCGTTTTAGTTGTTTCGGCTTTTCCTGCGTCTGTTCTTGCAGGTCCCCAAATTCCGCCAACTGCAGAAGGTCCCGGATTTATTCTTCCTGATAGCCCATTGTTCTTTCTCGATGAAGTAAAGCAAAACATCCGGATTTTCCTTGCTATCAGACCGCAAGACAAGGCAGAAGTATTTAATTCTATTGCAGGCGAGAGAATTGCAGAGCTCAGATATATGCTTGCGCGAAATAATCAAAAAGGAATTGAAATAAGTCTAAAGGGAATTTCTCAAAATACGCAAGGAGCCGCAGATAGTCTTGCCGAGGCGCAATTTCGCGGAAACAACGTAGAAAAACTGGCGGAGGATATTAACACTGATATAAAAAGACGACAGGAAGGGCTTGATGTACTACTTGCAAGTTCAACTGGAGAATTAAAGACTATGGTTCTTGGAACGCAAACTTCAGTCTATGATTCAAAAGCAAAAGTAGTAAACGGATTGTCACAAGGGAAAAAGGAGATTGAAATGAAAGAAGATAAAGGCAAACAGGCTGAGGAAAAAATTAAAAATTCTTCCGAGAACTCAAAAGAAGTATTGGATAAATTGGGGATTCTTAAAAAGCAGACAAGTGAATCTTTTGATAAATCAATTAAATCTAGAGAGGATGTTTTAAGAAAAGCAAATTCATCGGGAGATAAAGTAAAAATTAAAGAACATAAGGCTCTTTTGGAGGCTGAAAAGGCAAAGAAAGAAAAAACTGCAAATTTATACAAGAAAGTTGAAGAAAAATTTAAAGAATACAAAGCAGCTCAGGACGAATTGAATAGTCTTCTTAAATCTTCAGCAATAACAGCTCAATAAGCACAAATTTAATCAGATTATTGTATAATACTGCCCATGATAAAGCTTTCGGCAAAAGAACTTAGAGTCAGTTTGCCAACAGATAAAGATTTAAGGAAAATCAGGAAAAATCCGATCTATATAATAGTAGACAATGTTCTGGATACTTATAATATAGGAGGAATATTCCGGCTTGCAGATGCAGTATCTGCTGAGAAAGTATATCTCTGTGCGGGTGCGGAGACGCCTCCACATATCCGTATAAAAAAAGCATCAATTAATACTACCGAATGGGTGGAGTGGGAATATTATGCGTCAGCTGCTGACGCAATATTAAATCTCAAATCTAATATCTCAAATCTTCAGATTGTAGCTATTGAACAAAGCAAAAAAAGCGTCCCATATACCGAAATTGAATATAAATTTCCCTTAGCTTTGATTGTCGGGCATGAGAGCGATGGTATTTCTAAAGAAGCCTTGAAATTGGCTGATTATGTGGCTGAAATTCCGATGTGGGGAGTCAATAAGTCACTTAATGTGATAGTATCTTTAGGTATCGTGGTTTCTAAGGCAGTTGAGAAAATGAATTTATGAAAAAGACTGATAATTTTGCAAAACATACAAGTCAAAATCCACTTCAGCAGGTTTTAATAAATAACTTTTATAAAAGTTTGGTCTCTGCAGTCAAAGATTTAAAAATAGAATCTGTTTTGGATGTTGGATGTGGTGAAGGGTTTACTCTAAATAGAATTTCGGAGGAGGGGATTGGAAAAAAACTCGAGGGAGTGGATTTTTTCGATACTGCAATAGAATTAGGAAAAAAAGCCCATCCAAATTTGGCTTTAAAGCAGGGCAATATATATGAATTAGAATATAAAAATGATTCATTTGATTTGGTAATGGCAACAGAGGTTTTAGAGCATTTAGAAGATCCAAGAAAAGGATTAAAAGAATTGATTAGAGTTTCCAAAAAGTATTTATTATTATCGGTACCAAATGAGCCGTTTTTTATGGGAGCAAATTTCCTGCGCGGGAAAAATTTGAAAAGGTGGGGCAATGACATCGAGCATATTCAACACTGGACTAGCAGATCATTCAAGTCATTTGTTACAAGGTCGGAACTTGTAATTCTTAAGGATTTACATCCTTTTCCATGGACAATGCTTCTTCTTGAGAAATAAGATGGCTTGACCCCGATTCAATCGGGGTTGACAGCAAGTCGCAATATTTATATGATTAATTCGTGGATAATAACCTGCCTGTCACTCCGTCGCCAGCACCTTCACTACCACCTGAATCAAAAAAAAATTATCTAAATTTTTTTAATCCCAGAGAGAACACCATGGGATTCTTAATTTCAGTTTTTATCTTCATAGCTTTTCTTGCAACAGGAGCTTATGTTTCATCAAGGATTGGAAGACCAAATCAGCCCATTGCCAAAGCCCCTGAGGCAAAATTTAACGCTTTAGCAAACAGTTCGATAGTCTACGGATATTGGACAGAGAATAACTCAAAGATTGAGGCTGTTGACCTATCATCAGGAAAGATATATGGTTTGGCAAGTTTAAGTAAAGACATCAAAAAAGTTACTATTCTGACGCCTGATAACCTTATCTTCATAAACAAAACAAATGATAAAGATCATGGACAGGATATCTCATCCTACAGTCTCCCAAGCAAGCAAACAACTCAGCTTATCAAGGCAGATGAAGGTTTTGGAATTGATGATTACACGGTATCTCCGAACAAAAGATATATTGCAGTATGGGAGATAAAGGTTTCAAAAGATTCCCAGCAATTAGTAGGTGGTGTTTCAAGGGTATACACAGTAGATCTGCGTAATCCCAATCAGAAGAACCTTATTTACGATGAACCCATTCAGGAAGGAGTTGCTGTAAATTATCCTCTTGCCATTACAGACTCAGGAGCGCTTTATCTTGATAAATTCAAGGCAAACAGCGGTGCAGGCTGGGCAAATGGTATGTCTGTTTCTAATTTATCAGGGAGCCAAAAGCAGGATATTTCTTCAATGAGCACAGGTACATACTCAACTCAACCAATACTTTCTCCAGACGGCAGGTATCTTGCGTTTGTTGGATACGATGGAAGCAAGGGAGCAGGTGTCAGCGTCGATCCAAAACAGGGTTTTAATCAGGCATTTCTAAATCCAAATACTATAGAGATTTTAGATACCACAACCAATCAGAGACAAAAACTCGCAACTCTGCCCAGTACAGATAGATATGGTGAGATATCTTGGGATAGTAAGGGAAACATAATCTTTATTCTGATTTCAAAAGATTCTACCAAAAACGGATACTACAATTACAACATTGGGCTATCTTCATTCGCAAGAATAATGGATTCTGCTTCGGGCTCAGGCCTTAACTTCATAGCAGAGCTTGAAGACAAAAAGCTTTTAGTGGGTAAGGCAGACGCTTCAGTTTCTTCCGTAGGAAATTTAGGTAAAGGTTATTATCCGTCTCTTGGTGAAATCCTCGTATACAATCTTCCCGGAGGTGAACAGAAAAAGATAGGGATCAATAAGGCACTTGTCCAATTTATCGATAACCAAGCATCAAATTACTTTAACAATTCTCTTGTTATCGGGAAAATCGCAGAAGGAAAAGAAGAAAAGCAATTACAGCTTAAAACATTTGAGCTAAAACCAACTCTCGCACCGAAGAGGCTTGCACAGCAGAGTGATCCTGTGCCCCAGCCGGAAAACGCTCCCGAAAAATTTATTCCTAAATGCAGAGAGCTAGCTTCTGCTCAATGCAATACGCTTATGGGTACAACTTTTAAAGATACTGAACAAGATAAGACGAAGAATCCTGAATATAACGGATGCTTCCGCTATTTTTTCGTAAAATCTAAGCTGACAAGGACATGCGCAGACAGCCCTCTTTATCTTTATGGAAAAGCAGGAGCTAAGGTGGAAATAAAGATAGGTACTGAAATATTCAATGAGATCCCTGAATACAAAAACGGGTATGATGTTACACTTTTGGGAGACGGTAAATTCAATATTGGTGATGCTAAGTATTCAAGCATACTTTTTGATTACTATCCTGCGATAAAGAAGATTCCGGCTATTGATTACGGAAGAGTTGTGAAGGCGGAGGATATTGACAAGACTCTTGATGAATACGGGAAGAAGCTTGGGCTTACTCAGATAGAGATAAATGACCTAAAGTCCTCAGTTATAGGACAAATTGATTCTCCCTATACACTTGTCTCATTCTTCGATGATCAGATTTCAAAAAGAATTCTCCCAATATCATTTACACCAGCGCCAGATGTATACAGAAATATTGTGTTTTATTTCAAGCCTCTTTCAGCACTCATAAGTATCAAAGAACCAGAGTTTGAAAAAATACCCGAGAGAGCTGGTTTCACCGCAGTTGAAGTAAGCCACATAATGGATAGGTAAGCAAAGTTAAATCTAAAATTCATGATGGCGTAATTGTAGGCCTATGGCCGGAGAGATTGATCGCGTTTTCGTTCGACATCCTTTTCTCTGGGCAGCGCTTCTCATTA
>JBBUBI010000068.1:0-25564 GCA_038058335.1 Patescibacteria group bacterium | reverse complement strand
GTTGTGAAACCAGCAAGAAGAATCAATTTCAGGATCATATACCCCTGCGGAATAATAAGCTTATTGCCCCATCCGACATATCCTACGTTTTGCAAAAATGTAGCCTGAAAGAAATATTTAAATTGAGGACCGATGAAAAAGAATGCCGTGATAAGTATGGGAATTGCAAATCCTAAAACAAATGGAGCCAGAAGATTAAATATTTTTTTCAATAAATTTAAATTCAATAAATCTCTCTTAGGCAGATCAATTTTAGATATTATTATAAAAACAGCAAAAGCCGTGAAATCAAAAATTGCTACAATTTTAAAAAGAAATGCGATTCCCAAAATAAGACCTGATATCAACAAAATTTTTGGGTTTAATTTTTCACTCAAAATCAAAAATCCTGAAAATATAATAAGAAGAAGCATGAAGTTTTCTGAATTTGCGATGTTACCTTCCATAAAGGGAATCGCAAAAAGAAAAGCAAAAATGCCAGCGCTCCACATTGCGATCTTGCTTTGCTCTTTATTTTCTCCAAAAAGTTTTTTTGCCAAAAAATAGAACGCAGTGACCGAGAACAAGCCAAATATAAGAGACAACGCTCTTACATAAAATTGATCACCGTTGAAGATCGCATATACTATATAAAGAAGCGGAGGCTTGTTGTCCCATGCGCCTTCATAAAGTATCCTTCCGTGCCTTATCGCGCTTCCTAGAGTTTGGTATATGCCCTCATCTCCATACCAGTAAGGCTCAAAAAGCGATGGGAGTCTGAGCAGAAAAAAAACAAAAGAGGTTATGAGAAGAAACCAAAAATCTCTGCTTTTTTCTAGTTTATCAATAAGCGTCATACATTCAATTTATTCAGCATGACCCTGAGTTTATCTAACGGGTCATATTTTCTCAGTTACTTTATATTCCATTCTCTTGCCAAGCATAAGTTGAGTGTGGGAAATAAGAGCAGGAAGGGCATTTAGGAAAAACCCAATTAGAGGAAGAAGTACGAATTCAAGCGGGAACAAAAATTCCCTTACTCTTCCTCTGGAGGGATGTCTTGGTCTTGATCTAAAATCAACAACGACCAGCATGAGAAGTGCGAACATGCATGCTGTCAAGATCGCACCTGCCATGCTTGGAAGCCTGTACCCAAGAGTGGTTCTTGAAAAAACAGGATTTATGAAAGTAATTATGTTTGCGGCTATGGTGATAATGAACCAGTTAACTGGCCATAAGAAATGGTCCACAAAAACATTGTATAGCATCAGTGTTTTTCGTACAAATGGAACATCGGGGACAGTAAGCCACCATTTTATAAACAATGGATCATCAGATACTCCCCATGACCATCTTCTTTCCTGATCATATTTATTTCTTATGCTTTTCCAAAAGCCCTTAGAAAGAGGTGCATCCATTGATGTTTTTAAGAAAATCGGCTCAACCCAAATATTTCCTTTATTCATGAAGTAAGCCTTGAAAAAGATTCTGTAATCTTCCGGAATTACGTCCGTGTCCCAAAAATCAACATTCTTCAACAGTTTAAATGACAATGAGTATGTGGAGTTTGAAATAAGTTTATCTTTTTGTACCAAAACAGCCATTCGCCAAACGCTTCCAAAGAAGGCAATGACCCTTGTTGGTGCAGGAACTTTCCAGAAGTTATTATAGTTTACATTCGCTGACTGCCAGAATTTGTTGTATCTTTTTTCATCCTTTAGAAAACTATGCGCGAGATAGGAAAAATATTGTTTATCAAATATCGAATCTGCATCAACTGAAGAAATAGTAGCAAAATCTATATCCATCACGCCGCTTTCTATCCATCTTGCATAAGCTTTCTTACCTGCAAATGCTTGGTTTGATGACTTTCCCTTGACCTCGCCGTCGATATCAGGATGAAAAGTTGCAAAAATTCCTCCGAAAATATTCTCAAATTCTTTTATTAAAATGCTTGCTTTTTCTGATCCATTCTCCTCTCTTGCTTCCATTGCAAGAGCGACATAAATTCTATTTGCGGGAAATGTTTGCTCGGCTATAGCCTGAAGCGTGAGCCTTAATTTATCACCAGTCTCTTTAAAGTTGGGGATAACCACTACATGTTTTACTTTCTTAAAATCAGAAAAATTTGATGCTTTCACAAGCCAATCTTCTCTTTCCGCCTTTTTAATTTTATTCGATGCATTGAATGAAGTAGCTGCAACGGAAAATGACTTGTATAGCCAGTAAACATCAAAAAATAAAATAAAATAGGCAACGGTGTAGGGGATAACTAAAGATCCCCAAACAGGAAAAAGAATTAGCGTCCAGGAGAACAAACCGGGGAAAATTTCCAGAAGCCTTCTTGTTTTAATGGGGTATTTGGTAAAAATTCGAGAAAAAAAAATAGTCATTTTAAATTAAATAAATTGTGCGCGTTAAGAGTGGTTTGTTCCTCTATTTTTTCAAAAGTTACGTTTTTTAACTCAGCTATAAATTGCCCAGTAATTATAACATAGCTTGGAATATTTCTACTACCACGATGAGGCTCAGGGGTAAGATAAGGGCTGTCGGTTTCCGTAAGTATTCGATCAAGCGGAGTTGCTTTTACAAGATCCGAAAGAGTCGTATCTTCTCCAGGAGCAACCCCTTTATAGGTAATATTGCCGTCAAAACCAAGATAAAATCCAAGACTTAAGGCCTGCTTTAGAAAATCCAAATTGCCAGACATACAATGGAACATTCCCGGAGGGTTTAGCAGCTCTGATTCGTAGTGATTTAGAATTTCAATGATTTCTTTTCCTGCGTGACGGTTGTGGATTTGAAGAGGAAGTTTAAGTCTCAGAGATAATTCAACTTGTTTGACAAAAACTTCTTTTTGTAATTTGGGATCTACGATTCCGTTTGATTTATAGCTATAATAGTCAAGTCCGCATTCGCCGATTCCTACAACTTTTGGTTTCTTGGCAAGTTCTTCAAGCTTTTCTATCCAACCCTGTCCTGAGCTTGTCGAAGGATCAAGTTTATCCGCATGATGAGGATGAACTCCGACTATTGCATAAAGATTTTCATATTTTCTTGCAAGCCCAATAGCGTGTTCACTTGAATCAATTTGAGTTCCGACATTTATTATTTTTTCAACACCTTTATCGAAAGCATCTTTTATGACTTCGTCATAGTCTTTTTCGAATGAATGGAAATTCAAATGACAATGTACGTCAGTCATGATTAATAGTTGATTTTATATAGATACGCGTTATTAATATTTTTTATTTTTGATATTTTTTTTGTTTTTTCCATATTTCTTACAGCACTTTGAAAATTTTCATCAGATTCTAGAAGTTGAGTTAGTGTTTGGTTTGGATGAAGATCCAGGACCATATAGTCAGGTTTGCCTGCATACTCAAGCCACCAACAACTTTTACATACCCCGTTTATATCTTTAAGTCTTGGATAAGCGATATATATCTCTTTCCTATGCGATAAATGAGGAATAAGATTTTGAGCAGCTACAACACTTGTGTCTTTTGGGATCTCGTCAAACAGCTTTTCATTATCTGTCATCCAAGTCTCACTTTTCCAATAATCGGACTTTGAAAGTTTATTAAGTGGAAAATGGAAAATATATTGCTGCGATAAGACACTTAAAAGTAATAAGAATACAATTAAATTTAGGTTAAGATATTTTTTATTTAATCTTTTTATAACACCTAATGTTTCTAAGGTACCTAGGAATAAAAATATCGCAAGAATTGCTCGATGGTGTGTAAATGGGCTCCACATTCTTGAAAACTCTGGACCGGTAACAAAAAATTGAGAAAGATTCGCGGTAACTGCAGCAATTGAGCCTAAGGAAAAAATAGGTAAAAAAGAAAACCATCCTAAGGAATAAACCCATGTCTGTATTTTTTGTGGATCATTGAATAATTCTTTAATAATTTGCAAGGGATTGTGGGAAATATTAGGTGTATATTCAAATCCAACCGGTGACAGAAATCCAATGATCTTTATTCCTATTAGGCTTGAAAAAATACCAAGGGTGATAAAAAGAACTGCGATTCTACGATAGTCTTTCTTTAATAAATATATAAAACCTAATCCTGCGAGGGCAAATCCCATGTCCTCCTGTGTTAAAAGAACTAAGATTAGAGTAATAATAAATAATTTTTTCTTTTTCGATTCTAAAAAATAGATAAGCCAAGCAAGAAGTCCTACGCCGATAACAATTGGATGAAAATCGAAATAAATTGCAAATTGTATTCCACAAAAAGTGCTGTAGATAAAGCTTACGCAAAGTGAAGTAAACGGATTAAATTTTCTTATTCTTGAAAGTAAATATATGGGTATTGTAGAGATTGAGATAAAAACTGCTTGAAAAATTAGAAGAATCTTAACATCTTCCCAGAGCCAGAATAGAGGAGCAAGAAGGGGAAGGGTAAGATTTAGATGGTCGCCTAAAGCAAACCGTTCCTTGATAGTGTTATAAGGAGAAATGAACTGGGAATATTTCCAGATCGTTTGATCATAAAGTCCTAAATCAAACCCTCCTGATTCAAAGTGCATGTGTCTTAGAATGGAAAGCAGAGAGTAAAGAATTGATAATATAACAACCCAAATCAGAAGGAGTCTGAAATTAAATTTATCGTCTGATAACTTCTTGAATATGCCCATTGTTAGTCAAAGTATCTCTATTATACATACAAGAATATCATAAGCCAGCTTTGTTATAATCCTACTATGATTATAAAAACAAAATTATTCACGCTCAGGCCTTTTGAAAAGAGAGATGAAGCTTCGCTTGTAAAAAATATCAATAACGAGAAAATATACAAACCGACATTAAACATTCCATATCCATATACAGCTGAAGATGCACGGATTTGGATTGAGAGAAATGAAAAATATGCTGAAGAAAAACCCTTGAAAGCAGTAAATTTTGCAATTGATATTAATGGAGAAGTTATTGGAGGAATTGGGATTACGAAAATAGAAAAAGGGGAAGGAGAGCTGGGATATTGGCTAGGGGAAGATTACTGGGGAAAAGGATTTATGTCAGAGGCAGTAAGAGAGGTGACATACGCCGGTTTTAAAAAGCTTAAATTGAAAAGAATTTATGCAGATGTTTTTCTGTCAAACAAAGTATCAGCGAGAGTTTTAGAAAAAAATGGATATATTCTAGAAGAAGTTATGCAGGGGCGCGCAATTAAGGATGGAAAAGAAATCGATAATTACAGATTTGCGAAAGTTATAGATTAAATTCTTGGGAAAAGAGGAGATTGGGAAGTAATTTTTGGGCCTTTGAATTGTTCTTCGATTTTTCTTGCTGTTTCGGGCAGAAATGGTTCAAGAAGCGCTGCGATTTCCTGAATCTGATCTACAGCGTGAGCAAGAACTCGCTTAATCTTTGAATCTTGGACTTTGATAAGATCCCACGGCTTTTCTTCGTTGATAAATTTGTCTAATGCAGAAATCTTATTCCATACAAATGAAAGTGCATCGTTAAATTTAAATTCAGACATTGCCTGAGAATATCCATCGATATCGATGAGATGCTGGGATTCTCTTGAAGTAGTTCCCATTTGAATATAATTTGCATTTTCGCAAAGCTTGGCAACCCGAGATATAAGATTTCCAAGTCCATTGGCAAGATCCGCATTGTAAGATTCTTTGAATTTGTCTTCTGAGAAGTCACCATCTGCAAATGGAGAAATATTTCTAAGTAAGTAATATCTTAGCGGATCTGTTCCGTATTTTTCCAATAACTCAGATGGATCAATTACATTTCCGAGAGACTTAGACATTTTCTGACCATTTACGGTTATATATTCATGCACGAGAATGCTTTCGGGAAGATGAAGTCCGGCAGAGAGTAAAAAAGCTGGCCAATAGACTGCGTGAAATCTAAGAATTCCCTTTCCGATGACATGCAAGTCTGCTGGCCACCAAGTTTGATATTTTTTTTCATCGAGCGCAAATCCGATGCCGCTTTGATAAATATTTAGAGCGTCAAACCAAACATACATTTTTTGCGTATCGTCATTTGGAACACCAACGCCCCAATTTCTTGCTCTGGAATTGGATCTTGAAATGCTTATGTCCTCAAGTCCCTGCTTGAGAAATGCCAGGGCTTCGTTTTTTCGAATTTGCGGATAGATCGCTATTTCGTCATTCTCAATGATCTTTTGAATTTGGTTTTGATATTTGGATAATTTAAAAAAATAATTTTCTTCGCTTACTTCTTCAAGTTTTTTTCCGGGATGCTCGAAGCATTCTCCATTTTCATTTAATTCATTCTTCTCATAAAAAAGTTCACATCCTACGCAATAGAGTCCGGTATATTGTTTCTTATAAATATCCCCTGATTTATTGCACAGATTCCAGAGCTCCTGTGAAGATTTGTGATGAGATTCAGAGCTTCCTTTTTGGAAAACATCAAATTTTACATTAAGTTTGCTTGCTAATTCCTCAAATAGTTTGGAATTTTTATCCACCAATTCCTGTACAGGAATTTTCAATGCCTCAGCTGCTTGTACGTTTTTCAAAGAATTATCATCAGATCCGCAAAGAAGAAGAACTTCATCTCCAATCTGCTGATGAAACCTTGCGATTACATCTGATTGGACAAATTCCATTGCATGTCCGATATGAGGCTGAGCATTTACATAAGGAATCGCATTGGTGATGAAAAATTTATTAGCTTTGGTCATGAGGTAATTCTAGCAGAGAAGTAAAAACCTAACAAGGATTACTGTTTCAATTTTAAACTGTTTGCAACGGCCATGAAGACTTCTTTATTTTGTTCAAAAGTTTTGAAAGCAGGCTTCTCCAATGGAGGGGTGTGCATCATAAATGCAATATCTATTTTAGGAAGTCCATCGGTTCTCAATTTTACGGTAGCACCTTCCCATGTAATTTTTTCTAAAAATGCTTTAGTCCCCAGTAAAGTTGTTTCAGTAGATTCAATTAAACCTTTATCATTCAGTTTTCGTCCATACCCTCTATAAATATATAAATAAACCTTAAACCCATTTGTTATAGTTGGAGCACCACCGTCATCTTTATAATCAGAATTGGTAAAAGCTAAATTATATTTTTGCGAAGGTTTAGTATCTGGAATCCAGGATGATGGGTATAATATCGAAAAGAAATTATTTTCGTATGTTTTCCAAGTGGAAGTGTCGATAGTTTGGTTTGTGCTAGTAGGATAAGGGTTTGGGATCGGCACCGGATTATTTTGGACTATTGGAGTAGGTACGTATGTTCCCGCTCGATATTTATAGCCGGCATAAAACCCTGCGAAGGGGAGGAGGATGAATAAAAAAAGTGCAAGGATTTTTGAAAATGTAGTTACGGTAGTAAGTGATTTTGGCAGAGCCATAAATTAAGTATCGATTGAAATTCAAAAAATGTCAACGGTGTGCTCAGCGGTGCTACTACAAGTATACCAGTATACCTGTAATTAGCAGGATTATAGCTTGTATGGATTATTTATTGTAGACGAAGAAGAGGTCGAGGGAGATGAAGAGGGCGAGGAGGATGAGGAAGAAGAAAAGGTGACTAAGATTTAAGACTCTTAAGATCAAATAAAGAACTACAAATACTGCAATAAAAAGTCCCCTGCGGAAGTTTTTTAGTATAAGAGAAAAGATTCCAAAACAAGATAAAAATATGGATGTTAGGAAAATATAATTTGTATTAATTTTCACCAGTTCAAGATTTAAAGCTGAATTTGGGGAAAGATAGAGGGTCAAATAGATAAGAACTGCGAAAGAAAGAATTCCGAGGAAGAAAAAAGGAATGAATTTTTTGATTTTTCGCATAAAGATATTATAAATAGTCTACGGACTACTGTCTACGGACTACAGTAATTTCCCAAAAATTACCTCTTGGCCCATTCGGTCCATTCGGCTCCTCTCAGGATCTTCGACAAGCTCAGGGTCGGCGCCCCGATAAAATCGGGGCTTGACAAGGGTTAGCAGTCATGCTATATTAGTGCTAATTGCAAGATTAATCAATCATTCTGAGCGAAATGAATAATGCAGATCCTTCGCATCGCTCAGGATGACAACGCTAGTTATGCAGAATCTGACACAAAGACAGATCGAGATTTTAAAACATCTCATCGAAGAGTACATTGAAACAGCACAGCCTGTGGGCTCTGAAACTCTTGAAAAAAAGAGAAATATCAGCGCTTCACCTGCGACAATAAGGAACGAGATGGTACGCCTTACTGATATGGGGTATCTCAAAAAAACCCATTCATCAGCAGGACGCATGCCGACAGCAGCTGGTATGAAATTTTACGTCAATCAGCTGATGAAAGAAAAGGAAATCTCAGTTGCGGAAGAAGTCGAGATCAAGGAGAAGATATGGGATCACAGAGCTCACCAGCAAAGACTTCTTAAAGAAATAGTAAAGTCACTTGCTGAGAAAACAAAAGCACTGGCGATGGTAACGACTGATGATGGAGATTTTTATTGCGCAGGATACTCAAACATCCTGGACATGCCGGAGTTTTTCGATATAGATCTTACCCGCAATCTCTTAAGCGTCATTGATGAGATTGATTATTTCAACAAGCTGTTTGAAGCGACCATTGATGATGAGGATATACACGTATTGCTTGGAGAAGAGTTGGGGCCAAGACTTGCAGGGCCATACGGATTTGTCTTCGGACATTACAAAACGCCAAAGCATACGACTGGAGAAATTGGAGTAATTGGCCCAACAAGACTAAATTATACTTATGTAGTTCCGGCGGTGAGATATTATACTACTATGATAAGAGATATGGCTGAGGGATGGTAAACGCGATAGCGTTTAGGAAATAGCGTATAGCGTATAGTTTGAAATTGAAATAAAATATAATGAAGCATGGTGAAGAAAAGTTTAAAATCAGAAAAGAAAGATAAAACAGAAGACAAAGATTTAGAAATCGAGAACCTTAAAAATCAGATCAGAAGAACTCTCGCTGACTATCAAAATCTTGAGAAAAGAGTTTCTCTGGAACGGGAAGAGCTCAAAAAATCAGCAAATAGCGGATTACTATTGAGACTTTTACCGGCACTTGATACACTACTTCTTGCGGAAAAACACACACAGGATGAAGGGTTGAAATTGAGTGTTAAGCAAATCTTTGATATCCTAGAAAAGGAAGGGCTTAAAAAAATTGAGACAAAAGACGCAGAATTCGATCCTGCAGTTATGGAAGCAGTACAAATAACAGATGGTGAGGAGGGGAAAGTTGCTGAGGAATTAAGAGCAGGATATTTTTTGAATGACAAAGTATTAAGAGCAGCGCAAGTGTCCGTAGGACACAAGACAGAAAATAGTTAATAGCGTTTAGCGTTAAGTTTATGAAACTATACGCTAGTCTCTAATAACTATACGCTAATAAAATTATGGGAAAAATAATTGGAATAGATTTAGGTACAACAAATTCAGCCGTTGCGGTGATGGAGGGTGGAAGTCCTAAGGTTATCCATTCCAGAGAGGGTCGTAATATAATTCCATCGGTTGTGGATCCTATCTCTCATGTGGTGGGAGATGTTGCCAAAAGACAGCTTGTTCTAAAATCAAAAAGGACTATATTTTCTGTAAAAAGACTCATGGGGCATAAGTTTAAGGATGAGTCTGTGCAATTCGATACAAAATGGCTTCCTTATACTGTAAAATCAGGTCGGGATGGAATGGCAGTTGTAGAAGTTGAAGGAAGAACTTTTACCCCTCAGGAAATTTCAGCCCAGATCTTGCAAAAAATAAAATCAGATGCAGAGGCGTATCTTGGTGGAAAAGTTACACAAGCAGTAATTACAGTTCCGGCATATTTTGATGACAGTCAGCGTCAGGCAACAAAACAGGCAGGAGAGATTGCAGGTCTTGAAGTTTTGCGAATCATAAATGAACCTACGGCTGCAGCTCTTGCTTACGGATTAGACAAAAAAAACGCACATACAATAGCAGTCTACGATTTAGGAGGCGGAACTTTTGACATTTCAATTCTTGAGCTTGGAGAAGGAGTTTATGAAGTGAAATCTACCAATGGAGATACTCATCTTGGCGGGGATGATTTCGATCAGGTGATTGTCAATTATCTTGCCGACGAGTTTAAGAAAGAAAATAATGTCGATCTTCGCAAAGATCCGCAGGCACTTCAAAGACTAAGAGAAGCTGCTGAAAAAGCAAAGATTGAACTTTCGAGTTCTCAGGAAGCCCAAATCAATCAGCCGTTTATAACTCAGGGAAAAGAAGGACCGCTTCACCTCACGATGACTATCTCAAGACCGCAGCTTGAAAAAATTGTAGATGATTTGATCCAAAAAACTTTAAAACCTGTCGAACAAGCATTAAAAGATGCGGGAGTAAAAACGACCGGCATTGACGAAGTTGTTTTGGTTGGAGGAATGACCAGAATGCCAAAAGTTATAGAGACGGTTAGCAAATTTTTCGGAAAGGAACCAAATAAGTCTGTAAATCCTGATGAAGTTGTGGCAATAGGTGCTGCTATCCAAGGTGGAGTTTTGGGGGGAGAAGTAAAAGATGTTTTGCTTTTGGATGTAACTCCTTTGACTTTGGGAATTGAGACTTTGGGTGGAGTTTCGACTCCTCTAATTTCAAAAAACACTACAATTCCCTCATCAAAGTCACAGGTTTTTTCAACTGCTGCTGATAATCAAACGCAAGTTGAAATAAATGTTCTTCAGGGAGAAAGACCATTGGCAAACGATAATAAAACTCTGGGAAGATTTATTCTTGATGGAATTCCGCCTGCACCTCGTGGTGTTCCTCAGGTTGAGGTAACTTTTGATATTGATGCTAATGGAATTCTAAATGTTACTGCAAAAGATAAGGCAACCGGTAAGGAGCAAAGTATTAAAATAACCGGCTCTACAGGATTGACTAAGGAAGAAGTTGAGAAGATGACAAAAGATGCTGAGGAACATGCTAAGGAAGACGAAGAGAAAAAAGAAATGATTGAGGCAAAAAACAATGCAGACTCTCTTATATTTACAGCGGAAAAAACCTTGAAAGATGCAGGAGATAAAGCGGATGAAGCTTTAAAGAAAGAAGTTGAGGAAAAAATTTCAGAACTTAAGTCGGTTTTAGATACAGGAACAAAAGAAGATTTGGAAACAAAAAGTAAAGACTTGTCAGATTCTTTGCAAAAAGTAGGACAGGCAATGTCCAGTCAGGGGCAAGAGACAGGCGACAAGGGACAAGATTCGGAAACAGATCCTAAAACAGACGGAGACAAGGAAGATAAAGATTCCAAAACTTCGGAAGAACCAGTTGAAGGTGAAGTCGTAAATTAAAAAACCTCATTTCAACTCGAAATTATTGTTCCAGAGTGATATAATCCACCCACTATGACCGAGCAAAATAATCATTCACCGGAATATGAGCGAATGTCTCCGCGAGAACTTAACGTGGAACTTCTAAATTTATATCATCAACGCCCAAGTCGCGGAGTATATCTGGGTGGACATCAAATTGACTCCAATCCAGAAATTGCTCAAAGTGTAAACTTACCCGTAGCGGACAAAGAAGAATTATTAGGTCGCTTGGTATCTTTATTGGGTTATGCTGATATTTCTGATGAATATAAAAAATTGATTATTGAAGAATATTCTTTACAGTATGATTATGGCGAATTTGTAAATCTTGATGATCTAGATAAGGCTCCGGATTATCTAGGTACAGAGGCAGAATATCATAATCCTGTTTTTTTCTCAGTGTTAAATCCTAAGTATCAAGAGACAGGTGGAGTTTTTGGACCACAAGCGAGTGAGATCGAAGAAGAGAATTTAAAGTTGATACAGAGAATCTTGAGTGAAAAATTTGCTAAAACAGATTTTATATTAAAGTTAATGCTGGAATCTAACGAAAGAGCAGAAGATAGCTATGGAGTTTCATCAATTATCTCTCAGAGAAAAGAAGAAATTAGAGAGAAGAGGGAAAATCTAGCAGAAGATATAGCCGAAGAAGGTCATCGATTTCCAGGCGAAATTCCTCTTGCAGTATTTCAAGCATGGAGGCAAGCTTTTATTCACAAGAATGGAGCGCAGTCGCTAGACTTTTATGAGAACCCTCAAGCAAAGAAATCTGAAAGGCCAATTCTAGTTAGCTCTGTTAGTTATTCGGGCCAAGGAGCAAGGACGGAAATGACAAGTCAAGTTCCAAAACGATTTCAGTATCCCCTAGTGTCGCCTGTACAAAATGATTGGAGAATGGTAGAAGACCCACTTGGCTCTGGGCATTATAAAGAAAGAGAAATGTTTGATCAAAGTGGAAAAAGACTCTACGGAAATTAATAATAAATTTATAAATCCAGGAGCGCGGTAAACGCGCTTTTGTATTATAATATAGGGTAAATATGAATGAAGATTATTACAAAACTCTGGGCGTTACGAAAAGTGCTACTGCGGATGAAATAAAAAAAGCATACCGAAAATTAGCGCTTCAGTATCATCCGGACAGAAATAAGACAAAAGATGGTGATAAGAAGTTCAAGGAAGTAACTGCCGCTTACGAAGTTTTGTCTGATTCTCAAAAAAGACAAACTTATGATCAGTATGGTCATCAAGCATTTACTCAAGGAGCTGGACAGGGACCATTTGGAGGCGGCGGAGGCGGACCTTTCGGAGGACAACAGTCTAGTCAACATGGTCCATTTACCTACACCTATTCATCATCCGGAGGAGGACAGGAATTTGACTTTGGCGGGTTCTCCGATCCATTTGATATTTTTGAACAATTCTTTGGCGGCGGCGGATTCTCTCAACGAGCTAGACGTCAAGTGTATTCTCTGACCATTGAATTCATGGAAGCAATGAAAGGTACTACAAAAAAAGTCACTATTGATGGCAAAACTCAATCAGTGAAAATACCTGCAGGAGTTGATGAAGGCTCAAGGATACGGTTTGATAATTATGATGTGGTAATTTCTGTAAAGCAGGATCCAAAATTTAGACGCGAAGGACAAGATTTGATTACTGAAATCGAAATACCTTTTTCTACCGCAGCATTGGGAGATACATTAAGTGTGCCGACGATCGACGGGTCAATAAATATAAAAATCCCATCAGGGACTCAGCCGGATACAGTCATCCGTCTAAAAGATAGAGGAGTGCCTCATTTGAGAGGCTCAGGAAGAGGAAATCAATACTTGCGAATCAAAGTTACAATTCCAAAGAATCTATCCAGCCACCAGAAAGATTTGCTAAAGGAATTTGAGGAAGAAAGTAAGAAGAAAAAGAATTGGTTTTAGTTCCTCTTTATGCTACGATTAATTCATGGCTTCGGTTGTTAGTAGTGCGTCTTGTCCGGATGGTGTAGTTACGGATTTAGGGTGTATTCCGCATGATCCGTTTCAATTTGTTTCTAAATTTTATTCAATTGGACTAGGGCTTATAGGCGGAGTAGCGGTTTTATTTATTATTTATGGAGGATTTCTTATCCTTACATCTGAAGGAGATCCAGGTCAGTTAAACAAAGGCAAAAGCTACATTTATTATGCAATTGCAGGATTATTGCTTGCAATTTTTGGATTTATTTTTGTGGAAGTAATTGCAGTGGATATACTGCGTATTCCAGGATTTCAATAAAATGTTTAAGTCTCTGCCCAACTTTAAAAGATTATTTCAGAAATTTTCACTAGTCTCATTTTGTCTTCTGATTTTTTTCGTTAATATTTCTCTTTTTAACTTACCAACTGTTTTTGCGGCAGACTCTATATCACCAAATGCAGTAGCTGAGGGTACTTGGGTAAAGGATGATGACGTTACGTTTGCGGGTAAATCTGCTGCCAGATCCGGAAAATTCTTGGATTGGACTCTTGAAAATTACAGCTGGTCATCATTCTCCGGAACAAGCGGTAATCCGCTTGCTTCATTCTGGACTCTGATACGCAATATTGTCTACGCATTTATTACAATTTTTGTTCTTGTTTCTGCATTCGTAATCATTGTGACTCGGGGAAGAAGCCTGACTCTTATGCGTTTTATTCCGAGGTTTGTGATGATAATTCTCCTTGTAACTCTTTCGTTTTCGATAGTCCAGTTTATTTATCAGATAATGGATGCAATTCAAGGGTTTTTCCTTACCAACTCGAGTAAGGAAATTATTTCTCAAAAAGATCTGCTTTTCGTCGGATTTGAATACAAAACATTTGATGGATTCCGGCTTTTTGGATCGACTTACGATGAATCAGTTTTTGTTTCACTTCTTTTGGTTAAGCTTACTGCTTTCACGTATTATGTGATGACAGGAGTTTTACTCCTTCGAAAAATAATATTATGGTTTTTTATTATAATATCTCCGGTTTTCCCGCTTCTGCTTTTTTACTCACCCATAAGAAATACAGCAAAGATTTGGGTAGGAGAGTTTTTCCGCTGGCTCCTATATGCCCCAATTTTTGCGATATTTTTATCAGGCCTTGTCCACATGTGGGCTTTATCCAACGGTACTTTGGCTGGTATTCCGCTTAATTTCAATTTCAATAAACCTGAAGAATACAAGACCGCAATTAGTATTTTAATAGGGGGACCGGGGCAAACAGTCAGTCTGAATAATAGCATAAACAATCCGGATACTTTTGCTCTTTACGTAGTAGCACTTCTAATGCTTTGGGTAGTTATCATACTTCCGTTTCTTCTTCTTCAGATTTTTCTTGATTTTTTCCATGACTTCGCTTTTTCAGAAAACTCAGTAGTAAAGCAGTTGGTAAATAGCGGAACGTCGCTTATTGGACGGGGCAAAAATCCTCCGCCTCCGCCTCCATCCTCAACTCCTTCCGGGATTGCAAAGCCTTTACCATTTTTCTCTGCTAAGATTGCTATGCCTGAAATTAGAGCAAATCAAGCAGTTATAACCACTCAAGCTACAAATATTCAGACAGTCAAGGCAAGTTCTGAAATGCTTAGTCTTACCAACCTAAGTGTTCCGACAATGCAGGATATTGCAAAATACGAAACCTCTCTTTTGTCATCAAGTATTAGCGGGCATCAAGAGATGGCTAGAGTGCACGAGACTCTCGAAAGCATCGCAGATCCCAAAAAGGTAACGTCTCCTGTTCAGAGACAGAGATTCGATGTTATAAACGAAAAATTAAAACAGGAAGCTCAAAGAGGAGATCCTTTGGCGACTTCAATTCTTTCTGCTGCTAAGTCAGTAACTACCCAGACTTCCTCAGTTGATTCGAGCAGGCTTACAAAAGTCTTTACCAACTTGAAAAATGTCGATAGTATGGTGGCTTCTGAAGATAAGCAGAGGATTACTGCAATTAAAGCTGCTCTAGCTGATGCCTCACACAAAGGTGATCCTTTGGCGACTTCAATTCTAGAATCAATGAAAAAAGAAGATACGAGCGAAATGAGCGAAGATATTAAAAAACAACTGATGGCTGCAAAAGAACAGGGCAACCAGCTTGCTGTTTCAATACTCTCTGAAGCGGGACTAAGTGAAGCCAAGCTCACCGCGGATGCAGTATTCCCAGTAGCAAATAGAGTACAGTCGGTAAGTATAGATGATTATGAGTCTGTTAAGAAGATCTGGCAGGAAAATTATCAAAAACTTGAACCTCCAAAGAGCATTGACGGTAAGCAAAGGAATCGAAAGGAATGGGTTTCAGGTGATATCGATAAGATTAGCGAAGCGATTAATCTTTTGGTTTCATCAGATCCGCAAAACGTATCAAAGGGAATGGAGTCGGTTGGTGCAATTCTTCCCTTCCTTCTTATAGGAGGATTTGCTCAAACCGAAGTTGTCGCGTATCTTAAGGCAAAACTTGAAGCAGCAAAAACAGTAGTAGGAGAGATTGATAAACAGCAGAGTGAAGAAGACACCAAATTGGAAGCCGGAAAGACCAAGACTGAGGCTCCGAAAGAAATGAGCATGATGGCTGAAAAAGAAGATGTTAAGGAATCAGACGAGGACGAAAATAAAATTAATTAGTACTTAGAAACTATAATTAAATAATGTTACTATAATAGTATGCTCGGAAATTTATTTGGACCAAAAAAATTTGAAGTGAATACACAACAGCCAATTGCTGTGCCTCCGCCGCAGCCTTTTCCTTCTGCGAATCCCGGTGCTAATCAAGTTGCTCCGTCAGGTGATACGCCTATGAATCCGCAGACCAGACAGGGTTTATCCGTTTTATCTCATCTTGATACTAGATCTTCCCAGATATTAAATATGGCAATGCAGGAAAGTAAGAAATTCAGGCAGGCACTGATTGAGCCTGAGCAAATAATGGTTGGGTTATTGTTTGATGGAGAAGTTTTCAAACTTGTTTCTCAATTCTCAGCAGATCCATCCAAAATTGTCAGAGAAATTCAGGCAAAGGAAGTTGCCGGCACTTTTGATGGGGAACCTACTTTGAGCGAGGCTTCCAAGAAAATCTTTGATGATGCATATGCTATGGTCAAGGGCCGAGGCGTTGAATTTATAACTCCTGAAGATTTATTGCTTGCCTTATTCGGACAAGCAAGCTCGGCAAATGTGCTTACACAGGAGGGAGTAAAAAAAGAAGAAATTGAAAAAACTCTTTCCAAATCAACTGGTTATACAAAAGGTAAGAAGTCATCCCTTGAGGAATTTGGTGTAGATCTTACCGATCAAGCCAAAAACGGAGAATTAGACCCAATTGCTGGTAGAGATAACGAAATAGAGAGAATGATACATATTCTCCTGCGAAGGACGAAAAACAATCCAATTATAATCGGCGAGGCAGGAGTTGGAAAAACAGCGATTGTTGAAGGATTGGCGCTCAAAATAATAGATGGCACAGCACCCAAAGCTCTACAGGGAAAAAGAATTGTTCAACTAGATCTGTCCTCTTTGGTTGCAGGAGCTTCGCATCGAGGGGAGTTTGAAGAAAGACTTAGGAATGTAATCAAGGAAACACAAGCTGCAAGCGGAATGGTAATACTTTTTATAGATGAAATTCATGGATTAATTGGAGCAGGGGATACTGAGGGTGCGCTCGATGCTTCGAATATTATTAAGCCGTTTCTGGCGCGTGGGAAGCTTCAGATAATCGGAACCACCACTACCGCTGAATATAGAAAATATTTTGAGAAAGATAAGGCTTTTGAGAGAAGATTTCAGCCTGTCTTGGTTCCTGAGCCGGATGAGCCCACAGCAGTTGAGATGCTTAAGGTTTTGAAAGCAAAATATGAAAAGTTCCATAACGTAATACTTTCTGATAAGACACTCGAGGCGGCAGTAAAGCTTTCAAAACGATATATTGGAGAAAGATATTTGCCAGATAAGGCAGTTGATCTTCTCGATGAAGCCTCAGCTGATGTAAGGCTTCAGCAAAATGCAGGTAAAAGACAAGACAACAATGTAATTGAAGAGGATATTCAAAAAGTTGTCTCAAGCTGGACTGGCATACCAATTACCAAGCTTACTGAGAATGAAAGCGAGAAGCTTCTCCATCTTGAAGACACAGTTCACAAAAGATTAATCGATCAGGAAAGAGCGGTTAAGGCTGTGTCTGAAGCAGTTAGGCGTGGAAGAATTGGATTATCCAGTATGAATCGGCCTATCGCATCTTTTATATTCCTGGGCCCAACAGGTGTGGGTAAGACAGAACTTGCTAAGACACTTGCTGAAATACTATTCGGGAAAGAGGAAGCCATGATAAGACTTGATATGAGTGAATATATGGAGAAGCACGAAGTGTCAAAATTGATTGGGGCGCCTCCCGGATATGTAGGATATGAAGAGGGCGGACAATTGACGGAGGCAGTTCGAAAAAAGCCATATTCAATAGTTTTGTTAGACGAGGTAGAGAAAGCGCATCCGGATGTATTCAATATTCTTCTTCAGCTTCTTGAAGACGGAAGATTGACAGATAACAAAGGTAATACGATATCATTTAAGAATACAATTGTAATTGCCACCTCAAATATCGGAAGTACATTGATACAGCAGGAATTAGAGACTGTCAAGAAGGGTGAGCCGAAGCCGGATGATGCAGCGAAAAAATTTGCGGAGCTATCAAAGCTTATTACGGGAGAACTTAGGAAATTTTTCAGACCCGAGCTTCTGAATAGATTTGATGAGATCGTAATTTTTGAACCTCTTTCCCAGAAAGATATGGCAAAAGTTGCGGAGCTTAGTATTGGTTCGACGCGCAAGCTTTTGGTTGCTCAGGGTTTTGATCTTGAACTTTCACATGGTGCGCTTGATCGGCTTGCGAAGGAGGGCTATGACCCTGTTTACGGAGCAAGACCGCTTCGCAGACTCATCCAAAGTTCTATTGAAAATCCAATCGCAATCCTGATAATAAATAAAACTTTCGTGCATGGGGACAAAATTCTCATAGATTTCAATCCGCAAAACGAAGAGTTTGTGTTCAGTAAAATGGCGCAAGCTCCGGCGCAGCCCGGACAGCCACCTCAAGGATTGCCTGGTCAGCCTCCGCCGAATGCGCCAGTTCCACAGCCTCCATTAAATGGTAATCCTGCAGTTAATGGTAATATAGCTCAAGCGCCTCAGCCAATTCAGCCAACAGGAGTAGTTAGTATGATGCCTACTCAGAATCCGGTTCCGAATTATCCTATAGATCCGAATAGCAACGGAACACAAATGAAACCTTCATAGATTATGGAAACTAATTCTCAAAATAATACCTTAGGTCAGAATGAAGTAGTTGACCCAGCACCTATAAGCAGTAGTAAAAATGTCCTAAAATCAAAATTCCTAATACTATTTATTCTGATTCTAGTACTCGTACCTGTTTCGTTTTTTTCGGTAAAATTATTATCAACTGAAAAGTCAGAACCTGCACCTACAACTGCGCCTACTCCAGTGCAAGTTGCAAAGCCGACTCTTGCTCCATTTCCATCTGAGGGAGATTACGTAAAAAACCAGTTAATTATCGAATACAGAGAAGGTATGAGCCCCACCGAATTAACAGACAATAATGAAAGAGAAAAACTAGCCGAAACATTTCTAAAGCTGGGAGTAGATTATCAGGACAAATTACACGATTCAGATGATCCTACGCTTAAGAATTTCTATGTTCTTACATTTAAAGACGGTGTAGATGTCAAAGACGTAAGTGAAAAGATATACGTAATTCCCCAAATAAAGGGTTTGGAACCAAATGCAGAGTTTAAAATTTTTAGGTAAAATTCAAAAAAAATTTCTAATAATCTTCGGGTCAATTTTTCTTGCTGTCATTATTAGCTTAATCAGCATTTTTGTGTTTTCTTCGAAACAATCTGCGTTTGTCAATTATCCACCTCAAGGCGAGTATGTTCGGGGAGAGGTTATTGTTTCATTTAGAGAAGGCTACGAGCCTCATATATGGGAAAGCGGTGAATCAGAAATCGATAAAAAATTAAAAGGAATAGGCATCAGGGATTATAAGCAAGAATTTGAAGGAAATGATGAAAAGCTTGATAACTTTTATATATTGTATTACGATCCTGCGATCAAAATTGAACAAATTCAGGAGAAACTAAAAAATCTTTCTTTCCTTCAATCAGCTGAACCCAATTCCATGATGCAAATTCTTATTACCCCGAATGACCCTTCTTATCCACAGCTTTGGGGAATGGAAAAGATTCAGGCGCCTCAGGCTTGGGAAATTTCTACCGGTTCAAATAGTATAATTGCTGCAGATATAGATACGGGGGTAGACCTAAATCATCCTGATTTATCAAGCAATTTGGTCCCTGGATGGAATTTGATTAATAACACTGATAATCCTCAAGACGATCACGGACATGGGACTCATGTCGCAGGAACTATAGGAGGTATAGGAAATAATGGCATTGGTGTCGTAGGCGTCAACTGGAATGTGAAGATAATGCCTATTAAGGTAATGGGAGCGAATGGTTCCGGGAATACTGCAACCATTGTAAATGGGATTAAATATGCTGCAGATAATGGTGCAAGAGTAGCCAATCTTAGCTTAGGCGGAAAGGGAGCATGTGCTCCTTCTCAGCAGAACGTAGTCAATTATGCAGTTTCCAAAGGGATGGTTGTTGTTTTCGCTGCAGGGAATGATGGTAGTGATGCAATAAATTCACAACCAGGCAACTGCAGCGGAGTTATCACTGTAGGAGCCACAACAGCATCAGATAGCAGGGCAAGTTTTTCGAATTTCGGGAATGTAGTTGAGATAGCAGCTCCTGGGGTCGGAATTGTTTCGACATATCTAGGAGGGTATAAGAGTGCTCAGGGAACATCGATGGCGGCTCCGCATGTTACTGGAGCGGTTGCGCTTCTTTTATCGGCTAAGCCAAATCTTTCCCCTGCTGAAGTTTCGGAGTGTCTTATTAATAGTGGTGATATCATAAATACAGACAGACCAATCGGGCCAAGGCTAAATATTGCAAATGCAATTCGTGATTGTCAAAAAGGTTCAGATCCAGTCGCGACAACTGCTGTGACTTCGGGGCCTACTACAAGCGTCGCGCCTACAATTACTTCCGGAACAGTTAATTATAAAGTTTCAGGATATGTATACAACGATGCAAATAATAACAACAACGTAGATGCGGGAGAAGGGCGCGCCGGTGCAAGCATTAGTCTAACAGGAGTTTTTGGAACAAGTTTTATAGATTCGGCATCATCGGGGAGCGGAGGGTATTACGAATTTAAAACGGGTCTAAAGGCAGGTACTTATAATATTGTTTTTAATTATGCCGGAAAAGCTTATCCTTGGACATCCGCAATAGTACTTAGTCCGTCAGGACAGGAATATAGAATTGACTTACCCCTTAATCTCAATAATCCTATAGGGATTAGTCCTCAGCCTACTAGGCCTCCTAATTCTACTCCTACCGTAACGCTCAGAATTACGCCTACAGTTACGCTCGCACCGACATCGACTTCGAATCCTCTTACTCCAGCTCCCACTTCAGCAAATCCGCCTGGATCAGGCGATCCTGAAGGAGGTTCGGGAGGTGGGGTAGAAATACCGCCTGTTCCGTATAATTGCGTGATTGATCCGAGATGCACGCCCCAGCAAAAAAATCTTCAGCTTTGTCAGCTTATCTGTACACCGATATAACAGTTAACATTTAACACTTTACAATTAACAAGAAGCCACTAAGGGAAAGTTTAATTGAAATTTACCTCGAAAGTGCCTAAACTAGAATAAGCATGTTTTTTCTTACTCTTCCTCTTATTTTTCTGAAGTTTTGGTATTTCGATGCGCCAATTACAATTATTAAATACCTAGCCTCTTTTAACAGAGCTTTTCTTCAGCTTATTTCACTTCCGCTTCTGATAAGAACATTTTTTCGCCCTTGGAAGAACGAATATAGAAAAGGACTAATATGGTTCTCGATCTGCATGGGAATTTTTATCAAAAGTTTTGTAATTATTTCAGATCTTATGATTTTTTCTTTTGTCCTTATCGTAGAAGTAATATTTCTGACTTGTTTTCTTTTCTGGCCAATCGCGACTTTATTTTTAATTCTTAATTAATATGAAAAATTATTCTTTAATTTACTTGATATACAATTCGGCGATTTTGAGGATTGCAAGAATAGCAATTATGGGATTTCTCTTTTGGGGAGTCTTCACTATCGGGAATATATATTATCTATTTTGGTTATCGAGCTTCTTGATTCTAGAAGTTTTCTTCCGTTTCAAAATCTCAAGAGTAAGGCCAAGGATAATAGTTGCTGAAAACGATGGGAAAAATATTTCCGAATCGGTTAGCTTAAAAGCGTTGATCATTTTAGATTCTAGTAGAAATTCTCAGGAGATTGTGAAAAAGCTTTCAAAACTTAAGTCTATAAAATTCGTACTTGAGAAATCAGAAATAAATATCATTGGAGAAAATGAATTCGTAGATTTAGATAAGGAAGAGATAATACGAGGCGGATTTGGGGTTGCGAAAATATTAAAAGGGAAATTTGTTACACCTCTGGATATTTTCGCTTCGATAATTCTACTGGCAGAAGATAAATCAAAATTCCTGTTTAGCAAGGAGTTAAAAAAGGAGGAATTCCTGCAAATTATTGCTTGGGCAAGAACAAGATTTATTCACGAAGAAATATCAAAGCCTTTGAGAGCTGAGTTTTGGGGAGAAGGAATTGGAGAGGATTGGGTAACGGGATGGACAATTGAGGTAAAGAAATACATGCTTGATATGACGCCTGAGGTGCTGTCGAATAGGCCGATTATCGAGGGAAGAGAAGCGGAATTCGAACAGCTGGTCGAAGCGATGTCTAGAGGGAAAAGCGTATTGCTTGTGGGAGAGATTGGGAGCGGAAGAAAAGAAATTGCAGAAGCACTTGCATATCAGAGCTTCATTGGGAATCTTAAGGGAAGCCTTTTCCATCAAAGATTTTTTGAACTCTTCACTGACACGCTGATCGCAGGTACTCAAAATCTTGGAGATATAGAGGAGCGCCTCGATAATCTCATTGCTGAGGTTGCTCACGCTGGGAATGTCATAATATTTATCCCATCTTTTGAGAACGTTCTTGGATCATCAAGTTTCAAGCTCGATCTTTCCGGAGTACTCACTCCTTACATTGAAAAAGGAGTAATACGGATAATAGGGACTATTACAGCCGGAGCATACAAGAATTTTGTGGAAGGAAAGAAGACGTTTACGAATAACATCGAGATCGTAAAGGTAGATGAGCCCGATGAGGATAAAGCGATGTCAATGTTGTTTCGCAAATCCGAAAATCTAGAGACCGAAAAAATTCAATTTTCCTATAAAGCCTTAACTGCAACGCTTAAGTATTCAAAAAAATATCTTCCCGATAGAGTTCTGCCCGGATCTGCTATCGCACTTCTTAAGGACACGATGACGGCAGTAATTGTAATGGGAAATAAATTGATAGTTGGGGAGGAGGATATTCTTGCAAAAATTGAACAGAAGACCAAAATTGCAGTCGGCAAACCCGGGAAAAAAGAAAAAGAGCTTCTTCTAAATCTTGAAGAAAAAATTCATGAAAGGCTTATAGATCAGATCGAAGCGGTATCAGCAATTTCAGAAGCATTAAGAAGAGTAAGGACAGGACTTACTGCGGAAGATAGACCCGTGTCTTTTCTTTTTCTTGGGCCGACGGGTGTGGGTAAGACAGAAACCGCCAAGTCTCTCGCCAAGCTCTATTTTGGTTCTGAAGAGGCGATGATAAGGCTGGATATGAGTGAATACTCGGATGAAAGTTCGCTTAAGAGATTTATAGATACTGAAAGTTCAGATAGTTCACTTCCTGAAAAGATTCATGCCAATCCTTTTTCACTTGTGCTTCTTGATGAATTCGAGAAAGCAAATCACCAAATATCAAATCTTTTTCTTCAGGTTCTTGATGATGGAAGGCTCACCGACAATAAAGGGAGGACTGTATCATTTACGAATGCGATGATTATAGCTACATCAAATGCGGGATCTGAATTTATCCGCGAAGAAGTTGAGAAAGGATCTAAGATCGACAAGAAATTTCAGCAGAATTTGATGGAGCAATTGCAAGAGAAAGGAGTTTTCAAGCCAGAGCTCCTTAATAGATTTGACGGAATTATTGTATTTAAACCGCTTGGCGAAAAAGAAATAAATGAAGTCACGAAGATTATGCTCGAGGAATTAAAGAACAAGATGAAAGATCAGGACATTACTTTAAGTTTTGACAATCAAATAATAGACAAAATAATTAAAGAAGGATACGACAAGGAATTCGGCGCTCGTCCTATACAAAGATATATTCAGGATAATATTGAAGATTTATTAGCCAAAAAGTTACTGAGGGATGAAATAAAACGCGGCGACAAAATCACGGTTTCTGTCGATCAAAACAATAATATTGTTATTTTAGTTTAATAAATTCTTTCTCCGAGGATTCTGCTTGTTTTATAAGTCCTTTTACCAATCCTTTTTTCAGTTCTTTCGTATGCATGGGAACAGGAATAATCCGTTTTAATTTAGGATGGTACATCATCAGATGACTGCCTGTTTGCCTTTTTTGTATGAATCCAAGTTTTTCAAGAATTCTGACAATTTCTCTTGCTTTAAATGAAGACATTATAAAGTAGCAGTTGGACTTTGAACTGCAACTTGCGTAATAACTACATTAGATTGTTCTTGAGGGATTTCTTCTCCTTCATTTTTTAACACTTCCAAATATCCTTTCATTGCGTCCTTGATCATAGCAACTGCTTCTTCAAAAGTTTCTCCCTGAGTTATACAGCCTGGGAGAGCAGGGACGCTTACTACATACCCGCCTTCTTTTGCGGGTTCAAAAATCGCCGTATATTTTAGAATTTTTTTTGAAAGAGATTTATTTTTCATGTATACTAATTATAGCACAAGACACAGGAGATAAAAATGTTAAAGGATGAGATAAAACGCGGCGACAAAATCACAGTTTCCGTAGATCAAAACAACAGCATTTATATTCTTTCTAGGCTTTAATAACTCTTCTTTCAGTTAGACTAATTTTGCTCTTAAAATCTTCCTTAAATATATCTGATGCTCTATTGTCGCTCGTTCCAAGAAGAGCCACGCTTACTTGCTTTTCATTGTGTCCATTGTGGTTAAATGATGGACGTTTTCCCGCCAAAAAATTTCTGAAATGTTGTTCGAGGATTTCATTGGTCCCAGTTGTAGGTTGGGATATTATTTTGTCTTGGTCAACGGACCCAGGATAAAAATCCTCAATAGTGATTTGAAAACCGCCTAAAAATGTTAGAATCAAACCTCTTCTTATAGGTTGTGGAGATCTAAATGTAGTATGTAAATGATCTACGTATTGAGCCTCTGCTACATAATATGGTGGATGGTTGGATATATCAATCCAGTCAAAAAGGTTTTTTATCTTTGCCGCATTTAAAGGGGCCGTAGTAAATAATCTTACTCTTGGTTTAGGTTCTTTTACATCCGAATCTTCCTTTGGTTCTTCAATGTTTCCAAATACAGCCGTATTTCCTTGATTAAATCTCAACAAATCGTTAACTGCATTTCCGACACGAAAGCCTACTGAGTTTACATCCCATCTTCTTAAATCTTTTACAAATTCTGCTCTTTGCTGTCTTAAATAACTTTTCCAATTTTCGCTACTTGCTTCAAGGTCATTTTTTATAGAATCTGCAATAGATCCCAAAAACCGATCTCTGTCCAAATAAGAGTCTTGTGGAATAACTAAACCGTTGGGGTCTATAACAATGTCCTTTGGTTTAAATGAGTTTCTATCATAATTTATATTAATAAATTTTCTGCGACCAACGTTCTTCTCAAGAACAAGATAATTTTGGCCTTTTTCATTATTTTGTCCAATTGCTATTGATAAAGGCTCTGAGCCATTTAAATCTAATAACTCAGCAGCCATATTAGACTCACCAGTACTTGCTGTGAGTCTTGAAGACAAAGATGTGGTTGTAAACTTTATTCTTCCTGCAATTCCTTTTGGAGCAAGATCAACTATTTCTGCAAAAAGCCATCTAGTTTGTTCTCTTTGCTGATCTGCTTCTGTGGGCTTTCGTCCTATTAGTTCTCCAAGTCTTACCATATGTGCGGTTAGGTGGGGATATTTTATCCCTAACTTCTAAATAAGTCAATGCTTTGAATCGTTGCTAGGCTGAGGTAAATTTGGTATACTCTATCAACAGGAATTTAAGATTAAAA
>JBBUBI010000067.1:8043-10189 GCA_038058335.1 Patescibacteria group bacterium | reverse complement strand
CTGATTCTGATGCTGATTCTTCAAAAGTATCTGAGTACAGAGTTGTAATAAAAGGAGTAGGAAGTTATGAAGTTGCAGGTGCCAGAGTTAATGGATTTTCATCGGGCGATAATTTTTATTACGCACTTGTAGTTGACGGAATAAACATTTTTATCGGACGAAATACTGATATTGAAAAACAGCAGGAAAAGGGAGCATATAGTGTGTTGATCTTAAATATTGAAGGTGAATTCAAGCCGACAATGGTATCATCTTTTGAGCCAAATCTTGCAATTCTTTATGGTCCTGACGCAGAGGCAGGCGCGAAACTTCTCGGAAAAGAGTATCAGACGGCTTCTAAGTTTTCCCAAACTGCGGAAAAACTTCCGGTCGACATGCAGGTTGTTTTATTAAAATAGTTGCTTTATGGCAGGAGTCAAGGTCCCTCCACATAATGAAGAGGCCGAAGAAAGTGTTCTCGGCTCGATTCTAATTGATAAAGACGCGATAAGCGTTGTCTCCGGTGTTTTGACTGCTCCTGATTTTTATAACGCTTCAAACGGCATAGTTTTTTCTGCGATGATGTCGCTTTATGAGAAAAGAAAACCAATTGACATCCTCACGCTTACAACAGAGCTTAAGAAAATAAAAGAATACAGCAAAATCGGAACATCATATTTAACAAATCTGGTCGAAGTCGTTCCTACTGCTGCGAATGTCGAGCATTATGCCAGTCTTATAAAAGATTGTGCAGTAAAAAGAGCTCTTATCACTCTTGGAGCGCAAGTTACGGAGATGGGATTTATGGAGGACAAGGAGACATCTGAACTTTTGGATAAAGCAGAATCTGTAATCTTTGCGATTTCCCAGGGGCACCAAACAACAGGATTTGTGCCTCTTAAAGAGATGCTAGCCCAAAGTTTTGACAGAATCGATGAGCTTCATAAAGGCGGTATCGGAATGCGGGGGATAAAAACCGGTTTTACAGATCTTGATAATATTCTTTCTGGAATGCAGAAGTCAAATATGATTGTTTTGGCGGCAAGACCTGGTCAGGGAAAGACTGCGATGATCGCAAATATTTCGCAATATGTAGCGGTTTCTCAGAAAGTACCTGTCGGAATATTTTCTCTTGAAATGAGTCAGGAAGAAATCGTCGACAGGCTTTTGGTGGGGCAGGCTGATGTGGATGCGTGGAGACTTAAGACGGGTAAGCTATCAGAGTCTGATTTTACCAAGCTTTCTGAAGCTATGGGAATTTTGGCGGATGCTCCAATATATATAGATGATACCCCCGGTCTTTCAGTTGCCGAGCTGAGATCACGAGCAAGGCGTCTTCAGCTTGAGCGTCAGGTAGGTCTGATAATTGTTGATTATCTTCAGCTGATAAATCCAGGCAAGAGATATGATAACCGCGTGCAGGAGGTTTCTGTGGTTTCTCAGTCGCTTAAAAATCTAGCGCGTGAGCTAAAAATTCCCGTAATTGCTGTTTCACAGCTTTCGCGTGCAGTTGAACATCGGGGAGAGAAGAAGCCTCAGCTCGCTGATCTTCGTGAGTCAGGAGCAATCGAGCAGGATGCAGACGTGGTCATGTTTCTCTACAGAATGGAGGAGGCAATCGGGAATGTAATTCCGACCAAACTTCTTATTGCCAAGCACAGAAACGGACCGACCGGAGAAATAGATTTACTTTTTAAAGGAGATAGGATAAGATTTTATAATACAGAGAGAAAGAGAGAAGAAAGTTAGAATTTGAAATTCGAAGCTCGAATATCAAAACTCGAAACAATATAGAAATTTCAATCAACAAAATAATAAACATTTGAATTTTGAAAATTATAATTTATTTAGGATTTCGAATTTCGTATTTAGAATTTATTTTGAAGGGGGGTGAGTAACAAATGGACGATAACAATCAAGGAACAACAAATCCAAACCCAGCTCCTCCGCCAGCAGATCAGGGAGGCATGCAGGCTCCAGCAGGAGACATGGGTGGGGATACAGCCCAGACTCCGGTAGCACCAGTAACTCCAGCTCCAGAAGGAACAACTGAAGGAGGAGATACAGGGTCAACAGGTGGGGATGCGACCGGTGGAGGCGCAGTAGGCGGAGACACAGGTGCGGGTACACCAGGAATGTAGTTTTACTTAAGTAAAATTAAATAACG
>JBBUBI010000067.1:0-7943 GCA_038058335.1 Patescibacteria group bacterium | reverse complement strand
GTGGGCAAGGAGGGAGTTCCTTCGTCTTCGACTCAGGATTAACTTTTGTGTGCCGGGAGAGAGACTCGAACTCTCACGAGTTTTAAGCTCACGGGTTTTTGAGACCCGCGTGTCTACCATTCCACCACCCCGGCAATGTTAATTTCCAATTTCTAAACTCTAGTTTCTAAATAAAAACCAATTCTTAAAACCCTAAACAATCAAACAATTCAATAATGAAACAATTGTGTTTTTAGCCTCTTTATTATATACTTTCCTTTATGATACATTCAACTACGTTCAGTATCATGGTTCTTCGACAAGCTCAGGATTCTGAGTGTAATCGAAGAATGAGGAAACTCGAATCATGACACTTCAAGAAATCTATGAATTGGCAGTTGAAATGGGGAGCAAGGCGGATCCGCGCGGAGCAGCTGGCGTTGCCAAATTTCTTGCAAGAATTAAGAAAGATTATGATGAGTTACCAGCCAAGAAAAAAGACTTTTTTGATAAAGAGGCTTTGACCAATCCATATTCTGACTGCCGGATTTTATTCGGTGATCCTAAGGCTCAGGTCAAAAAACTTATGGCGGGAATTGATGCTGGGGTTGCCGACCTTCTCTTACTGGATAGGTTAAATGAAAAGGGCGATGACATAGACCTTCTTATTTCACACCACCCATCAGGGCATGCTCTTGCCTCGCTTCATGAGGTTATGGATATTCAGATAGAAATGTTTGAGGAAGCAGGAATTCCCGTAAATGTGGCGCATTCACTTTTTGAAGAGAGGAAAGGCGAAGTAAGAAGAAGGATTGATCCGCGCAACCACGGACAAGATGTGGACGCTGCAAGACTTCTTAACGTACCCTTTCTTGTAATTCACACGATTTGGGATAATCTTGGAAACCAATTTATGAGAAATTACCTAGGGAAGAAAAAGTTTGATACCGTGGGGGAGATAGTTGATGAGATCGAAAAGCTCCCCGAATTTATCGAAGCAAAAAGAGGAAAAGCAGGGCCGGCAATCATATCCGGAATTCCCAAATCAAGAGTAGGGAAGTTGTTTATTTCTTTCACGGGAGGCACTAATCCATCAAAAGAACTCTATATAGAGCTTGCCAAAGCGGGCGTGGGTACGATTGTCGATATGCATTTGCCTGAGGAGGCATTGACAGAGCTTAAGAAATTACACATAAACGTTATAAATACAGGACATATGGCATCTGATTCAATCGGTGCGAATATATTTCTGGACGCGCTGGAGAAAAGGGGAGTAAAGATAGTTGCGTGCTCAGGGTTAATTAGGGTAAAAAGAAAGACTTAAGCGTTTAGAAAATAGCGTATAGCGTATAGTTTAAAATACAACTAGATCCTAATCGCTAATCACTAGACGCTAATTTTTATGATATCAGTAACAGATTTAAGAGCAGGCGTAGTATTTGAAGAAGACGGAAGGCTTCTTCAGGTTCTTTCTTATGAGCACATTAAGATGGGGCGCGGAAGCGCCAATATTAAGGTGCGTGTTAAGGACATTAAGTCCGGCGCTACGATAAATAAGAGTTTTATAAATGGGTCGCGGGTCAATGAAGTATCCCTGAATAAAAAAGATCTTCAGTATTTATACAAAGATAGTGACGCTGCCTATTTCATGAATCCATCGACATTCGAACAAATTAGCATTTCTCTTGAAAAGCTTGCTGGACACGAATTCCTGAAAGAAGGAGAAAATTTTTCAATAAGTTTTCATGAGGATGAAGCTTTGTCTCTCAATCTTCTGCCAAAAATGAAGCTTAGAGTTGAAGAAACCGGCCCTTCTGTAAAGGGCAATAGCGTCAGCAATGTTTTTAAAGATGCTGTTCTTGAAAACGGAATTACTACAAAAGTTCCGCTTTTTATTAAATCAGGGGATATGATAAGCGTGGACACCAGAACCGGCCAATACACCGAAAAAGCTTAGCGTATGGAGTCTTTTAAGAAGAAAGTCGGACGCAATGATATCATGCGCGTCCTCAGAGTTCGTCCTTTTGCGCTTCTGATGGTCTCCGAATTTTTCTCCCAGCTTGCATTCAACATGCAGCACTTCGTGTTGATATTTGTCATTTACGAGCTTACTCATTCGAATACTGCTGTTTCGGGTGTAATTTTGTCGTTTACCATCCCCGCGCTTCTTTTCAGTTTTGTAACTGGAGTTTTTGTAGATAGGTGGAATAAGAAAAGTATTTTAATCGTCACAAATCTCCTTCGAGGTTTTTTCTTAATTCCATTTTTCTTCTCGGATCTTCATTTGGGACTTATTTACACTTTGACATTTCTGATAGCTGTAGCAACGCAGTTTTTTCTCCCGGCTGAGTCAGCCATAATCCCAAAACTAGTAAAAAAAGAATTGCTTTTAGCGGCAAATGCGGTATTTTCCTTGGGAATATACGGCACAACTCTTATCGGATATATTATCGCGGGTCCGATAATACTTCTAATAGGGAAGACAAATGCGTTTATTTTTCTTTCGATTCTTTTTTTCATAAGCACACTATTTATAATTCCTATCAAAATGAAGGCAAGAAGGAAAATAATAACTCATGAGAAGAACATCCTGCCGTCTTTCTCAGCAGAGGCAGTAGAAATATTCTCTTTTATTAGGAAAACCAGAAAGGTCATGCATGCACTTATTATGCTTACTATTGCGCAGGCAGTGATTTTTATGTTTGCCGTGCTTGCTCCGGGGTATGCCTCTACAGTTCTTAAGATTCAGCTTGAAAGTCTTTCGTGGATAATTATTGCGCCCGCTGCGATTGGCATGGGGCTTGGTGCATTTGTCATGGGAAGTATAGGGAAGAAATATAACCGTAAGTGGCTTTCAAGTCTTGGATTTATGATTGCCGGAGTTTGTTTTGTAGTTTTTCCATTTCTTCAAAATGTCATATCAAGCGGACTGATCATTCTCGCAAATAGTCTACTTCCGGCAATACTTAATATTACGATTTTGCACTTTGTAGTAGTAATGGCAGTCGTAATGGGATTTGCGATATCCTTAGTTTTTGCACCGTCAAATACAACAATTCAAATGGAGACGGATGAATCAATGAGGGGAAGAATCTACGGATTTTTAAATGCGCTTATCGGAGCGGTCTCATTTCTTCCGGTAATTCTTGCGGGTGGTCTCGCTGATCTTTTGGGCACGGTTACTGTTATAATAGGATTTGGAATAATGCTATTTATGCTCGGAATATTCTTTTGGACATTTGACTAAACATGAATTTTTTTATATTTGTTATTGCGATTTGCCTTTTCATAAGTCTTTTCTGTCTTCATAAAATCTCAAGAGATGATCTTCTATTTATTCGTAAGGATATCTCAATGGACAAGTTATTCAATATTTTTTTTCTTGTTTTTTTTGCAGGCTTACTCTTGTCTCGGGTAGTATACGTATTATTATATTCTCCCAAAATGTTTATGGATCCTTTGGCATTCCTGCTATTTCCCTATTTTCCGGGACTTTCTCTTATAGGAGGAGTGATAGGAGGACTGATATTTATCACAGTGTATTCAAGGATGAAAAATATTCCGTTTGGCAGAATTGTTGATCACTTTTTATTTTCCTTTATTTCAAGTCTACCAATAGGAATCCTAGGATATTTTCTTTTATCAGGAGCAAAGAATTATTTTTCGTTGATTACTTCAGCTATTTTTATTTTGTTTTTTTATCTTGTTATCAGGTATCCCTATCAGCTGCTTTTAAAGGGAACTATAAGAGATGGAAGTCTTGGGTTAATAATACTCACTGCATTTTCGCTAATTTTGTTTATCGAAAAAATAATACTAAATTATAAAGAATTTGCATTCGTAAAACTACCTGAAAATTATCTGCATTTAATGGTTTTTGTAGTTTGTGTTGGATTATTTGTAAAACAAGAAAGAATTATTACGACAAAAAAAAGATGATATGGAAATTGAAATAATTTATGAAGACGCTGAATTGATTGTTATAAATAAACCATGGGGAATTACAGTAAACAGATCAGACTCCTCAAGGGAAAATACAGTTCAGGACTGGGCAGAGAAAAAATTAAATATAAAAAATAAAATATCAAAAAATAAAAATGATGAAAAACAAATATCAAATTACGACACTGAAGAAGAGTTTGTTAGCAGAGGGGGAGTAGTTCATAGATTAGACAAAGAAACTTCAGGAATACTATTGATTGCAAAAAATCCGAAAAGTTTTCTTAATCTAAAAAACCAATTCAAGGAAAGAAAAGTTGAGAAGACATATGTTGCTTTAGTGCACGGGGAAGTGAAGTCTGAGACAGGAGAAATCAATGCACCGGTTGGAAGGCTTCCGCAAAATAGAATGAGATTTGGAGTGATTGCGGATGGGCGAGAAGCGTCGACTGGTTATGAGGTTATAAATCATTATTTGTTTGATAAAGAAAAGCTTACTTATTTAAGATTAAAACCTAAAACAGGAAGAACGCATCAGATAAGAGTGCATCTTAAGTATCTAATTCATCCAATTTTCTCGGATCCACTAT
This sequence comes from Patescibacteria group bacterium, assembly GCA_038058335.1. GTDB lineage: Bacteria > Patescibacteriota > Microgenomatia > Levybacterales > UBA12049 > JBBTVO01. The sequence goes on along the minus strand of JBBUBI010000067.1, from coordinate 3,435 downwards.
ATGCAGGACGCAAGGTGGGGAGGAATGATAGGAAAGTATTGGGCAGATTATTTCTCCATGCCGAAAAAATTACATTTCTCCATCCCACAACAGGCGAGATACAGACTTTCGAGAGCAAGCTTCCCGAGGAGTTGCAAAAGTTTATGGATATTCTCGTGAAGGCTTGATTTATTGGAATAACACTGATACGATTTGATATATCACAAGGACGGTGAGATGCAATGGGGAAATTCGGCGGATTTTATAAAGGTGAAAAGAAAAAGAAAAAGAAAGACGGGGAAAAAGATACCAACTTCTCTTCATCTCCGGCATATGTAATGCCTGAGATAATCTCCAAAAAGAAAAAAGAAGAATAATGAGCAGAAAGAAAAAACCCGGCAAAAACACTCCTCTTGCTTATATTTTCTTTTCTTTGATAATCGGAATAATCCTACTTTCATTTCTTGCGAAAGCTTTTCTTGTTTTCAAGGATAGTAAATTTGGAGACTCTGATACATATTCTATTTTCCTCTCAAATAAAAAGCAGTACGAGGTCATGACGTTTTATAAAACCGATAATTCGGTTTCGATTATAAAAGTTGAGGGTAAAATAGGGGATATATACAAATTTTTAGAGATTCCCGTTTCAGCGGTTTATGAAGATGCCGAGCTCGACCTGAACAAGTCAGTATCAAGTATTTCAACTGATATATTGTTCAGTTTTCCAAATGCCAAGTCGAGCGTGAATGTTTTTGATGCAATAAGAATTTTCCTAATGTCTAAGTCAATAAATCCGACAGATATCAACACCGACAAAATTTCATACAAACAAATAGAATCCGAAAGAGATAATATAGCGTCAATTTATTTTTCTGATCGGAAGATTGAGGATGAGAAGTTGAGCATTGAGGTAGTTAATATGTCGCAAGAGCAGGGGGTAGGAAGCAGGGTCGCAAGGCTTCTGACCAATATGGGGGCAAGCGTGGTACTTGTTTCTACGGGAGAGAATGGAAGTTCAGCGATTTATGCGCAAGAGTCTTCCTATACTCAGAAAAAAATCGGTAAAGTCTTGAATTTCCCTTTTTTAAAAGGCAGAAAAAGTAAGATTGCCGATTTGACAGTGATAATTGGTACGGATTATGATAAATTATCAGTATACTGATATGTTATTTATTGTTATAGTTATTTTTATCGCAATTATTTCGTTTCTTTGGGCAGTTTATTCTTTGCGAAGCCTCAATGCGCATAAGGAAGTGGAAAAGGTGAGCGAGGATTTGAAAAAAGGAAAAGTGATATTTTCAGGCGATCATTCTTCTTCGGGCTCTTCCTGATCGTCGTCAACTCTGCCTTTATTTAATTTCTTGTCAAGGACAAGTAATTTGTCTGAGGTAAGAAATGACGGCTGGTCTTTGAATTTAGAAAGCTTTTTCACTTCCTTAAGGAAAACAATTACATGGTGTTCATGAGCAGATTTAACAAACGCGTCATAGATATTGCCTGCTTTGATAAATTTAATCAGCCTTTTTCCTATATTGTCGGGTAATACTCCTACATAACTATTGTCATCAGTCAGTGCAAAAATCTTTAGCCTTTTTATCGAAAGCTTAATGGATTGTCCCGTGCGGAGGTTGTTGATAATTGATGGTTGTGCGATATTAACAAGTTCAACTATTTTTGTTTTTCCCTGCTCCTCGATAAAGGAGTTATTTACTAGAAATCCTGAAGAGGATGCGCTTTGATCAGAGTTGGTTTTGCCATCAAGCTTTTTCAGACTGCGGACTGCAAGAGAATTGAGAGAGTCAATTTTGAGAACTTTTTGGTAAGCAGATTTTGCGTCTTTAATTTTCCCAAGAATTGTTAGAGCAAATGCCAGCCTATTGAGCGCGTCTATATCGCTCGGATCTTCCTCAATTAAAGATTTGTTTAGATTTACTGCTTTTTGCCAGTCTCCGGAAAGTGCTGTTTGAATTGCCTGATTTTTGAGCGTAACCATCGAAGTTTATTAATACAAGATGTCGAAAATTCTACTATGCTTTGTTGCAAATGTCAAGGCGCAGAAGTTATAATAATGCTTATTGTCTACGGTCTACCGTCTACAGCAGTAGTCAGTGGTCCGTAGTCTTAAAGCATAATTTATGAGCGGACATTCAAAGTGGTCTACAATCAAAAGACAAAAAGAAAAAACCGATGCCAAGAGGGGATTTACTTTCACCAAATTATCAAATGCAATTACTATTGCAGTGAAACAGGGTGGAGGAGTAGCTGACCCAAATCAAAACTTCAGGCTGAGACTTGCTATGGATTCTGCAAGGGCTTTAAATATGCCCAAAGAAAACATCGAGCGGGCTATTCAGAGAGCAGTTAAGAAAGATACCGGAGATTTGGAAGAAGTAATTTACGAAGGATTTGCTCCGGGCGGAGTTTCAGTAATTATTGAAGCGGTAACTGATAATTCCTTGCGGACTACGTCTGAGATAAAAAGTTTATTCAATAAATCAGGCGCGAGTTTTGGCCAGCCCGGATCTGTGTCTTATCAATTTTCTCAGATTGGAGAAATTGAGATAGAAAAAACGGGAAAGACGTTTGATGAGATTTTTGCAATTGCTGCTGAGGATGGAGCAGAGGACGTCGAAGATCTGGGAGACTCTGTAGTTGTCTATACAGAGATTTCATCTTTGGGTAAGATAAGAAATGCGCTTTCTGACCAAGGATTAAAAATATTGTCAGCAAGTCTTTCAAGAAAACCAAATATTACGGTTGAAGTGGGGGATAAAGAGAAGTTGGGTAAGATCAAATCATTTCTAGATACGCTCGATAGCATGGATGATGTGCAAAATGTTTACTCTAATTTAGTCGAAGTATGAATTTTAGAAGAAAAGCAAAGCTAAAGGGAAGGGGAATAGCAAAATCTCTTCTGGGTCTCAGCAAGAGAGAGAGACTTATAATTTCAGTAATTGCTCTCTCAATTGGTCTTTTTACCATCGAACATTTTTTGGGAATTTCAGGAATATTTTTTATCCTCTCTCTCGCTATTATGACCAATGTGCTTCTGTTCTTCTCCCTATATAATGATTTGCAGGAAAACTTTTCATGGCAGATATTTATACTTCCTTTCTTTTTTAGCCTTGCATTCGGATTGTTTTTCTTCTTGGTGCCGGTAAGATATCTTACTAGGATATTTACAACCTCATTATATGGAATAGGATTGTATTCATTATTTTTAAGTCAGAATATATTTACGGTTTCATCGATCAGGACTATCGCGCTTCTTTCATCAGCGCGTACCGTATCATTCATTATGACGCTTATCACGTACTTCTTTCTTTCAAACGTGCTTTTCTCTCTTCATTTAAATTATTTCTTCTACGTAGGATTACTTACATTTTATACAGTTCCGCTTGTTACGCATTCGATATGGAGTCATACTTTTGAAAAAAAATTGAGCGCAAACATACA
>JBBUBI010000066.1:0-17748 GCA_038058335.1 Patescibacteria group bacterium | reverse complement strand
TATATCTATATGAAATATTTCTATCAACCGTTCTTTATGTATCCCAACCTAGACAATCCTTTGATCCATTCAATACGCTCAGGATTGATGCTGAGCTTGCCGAAATATCAATGCTCTGGTATTATTTCTCAAGTGAACAACGAAGAGATAGCCAAGCTTCTGAGGAACGTCGCCGCAGCGCTCAGCATAAAAGACGAGAGAAAATACTACTTTCAGATCACAGCATATCAAAAAGCGGCTGATTATATCGAGAATACCCCTGGAAAACTACAGGACTACTATAAAGAGAATAGACTTCAGGATGTCTCAGGCATAGGCGTCTCAATTAAAGGGCATCTAGAAGAATTGTTCAAAACGGGAAAAGCTAAGCAATTCGACTGGGCACTTGAGGGAATACCTGGTCAAGTTTTCACGCTAATGGATATCCCCACCTTCGGACCTAAGAAATCTTATAGGCTTGTGACTGAATTTAACCTCTCTGGTTCCCGAAATATTCTGTCAGACTTAAATAAGATTGCAAGGAAGGGTTTAATAGCACCGCTTAAGGGTTTTGGAATTAAGTCAGAAAATGATATAATACGTGCAATCAAAGAGTTCAAGGAGGGCAAAGGTAAGACAACAAGGATGACTCTCCCCTTCGCTTCTGAAATCGCAGACGGAATTATCACCTATTTATACAAAAACCCTCACGTGGGGAACGCCTGCGTTCTTGGCAGCCTAAGACGTCGATTGCCAACCGTCGGAGATATTGACATTGCTGTAGCCTCAGATAAACCTAAAGAAGTAATAGATCACTTTGTATCATACCCATACAAAGAACGAATAATTGAGAAAGGAAAAGAGACCTCATCTATGCTCGTTTCAGGAGGTAAGCAGGTCGATCTTATGGTACAGCCGGCCAAAAACTTCGGAGCTCTACTCCAACATTTTACCGGAAGTAAGAATCACAACATCGCATTGCGGGAATACGCCTTAAGAAAAGAAATGTCGCTATCGGAGCATGGCATTAAATTCCTAAATAAAAAAGTATCAACTAATAAGGACTTGGACACGGAAGAAAAATTCTATAAAATTCTAGGTCTCGCATGGATTCCGCCTGAACTCCGTGAAAACTCGGGAGAAATTGAACTTTCAGCAAATAATAAATTACCGAAGCTTATTTCCGTTGAGGACATAAAAGGAGATTTTCATCTTCATTCAAATTTTTCAATTGAACCAAGTCATGACTTAGGAAAAAATACTATAGGTGAGATGTCAGAAAAAGCAAGAAAATTGGGATATTCACATATCGGAATGTCAGAACACAACCCTAGTATGTCAAGGCATACATCTTCAGAAATCTATGAATTAGTCAAAAAAAGAAACGAAAAAATTGGTCAAATTTTATCTAGTAATAAAAGTGTTCGGATACTTAAATTACTCGAAATAGATATTTTACCCTCAGGGATGCTCGCAGTTGACAATAAAACACTTGACATACTGGACTTTGCGCTTGTCTCAGTACACAGTTCATTTTCTATGAATGCAACTGACATGACTCAAAGAATCATCGATGGATTATCACACCCAAAGGCAAAAGTACTGTCTCACCCGACAGGAAGACTTTTAAATCAACGACCGGGGTATGAAGTTGAATGGGATAGGCTGCTTGAGTATTGCCAAAAAAACAATAAGGCACTTGAAATAAATGCCTGGCCTACACGCCTGGATATATACGACACAATAATTAGGCAAGCCGTAAATAATTCGATAAAAATGATTATAAACACTGACAGCCATGCCGTGGAGCAAATGGACAACATGAAATACGGAGTAGACATGGCTAGAAGAGGCTGGGCGCAAAAAGATGACATATTAAATACTTTAGACTATAATAAATTATTGGAGTGGGCAGACAAATGAGGAGGTGATAATTATGATATATGCAGTAATTGCAATAGCTTTAATACTACTATTTATATGGTTTCTGTACAACGGCCTTATTACCGCTAGGCTTAGGGTCAATGAAGCGCTTTCTCAGATTGATGTTCAGCTAAAAAGACGTGCTGATCTAATTCCCAACCTTATAGAAACAGTCAAGGGATACGCTAAGCATGAGAAAGAGCTTTTCGAAAAAGTAACGAAAGAGCGTTCAGCTTTAGTCTCGGCAAAAGGGATGCATGACAAGGCAGAAGCAAACAATCAGCTTTCACAAACTTTGAAATCCATTTTCGCAGTAGCTGAGAGCTATCCTGATCTTAAGGCAAGTCAGAATTTTTCAGAACTTCAAAGTGAGTTATCTGATACGGAGAATAAAATTGCGTACTCAAGGCAATTTTATAATTCAAGCGTGCTTGATTTTAATACAAAAATTCAAGTATTTCCCAACGTTTTCTTTGCAAAGCTTCTGAATTTCAAAGAAGCTGAGTTTTTTGAAGCAGAAAACGAAGATAAGAAAAAGGTAGAGGTTAAGTTTTAGGCATGAAAGTTTATTCGGAAATATCTTCAAATAAGCTGAAAACTTGGCTTATCATGATTTTTTTTGTTGTTTTTATAACAACAGCTATCTATGTGTTCTCACAAGCCTTCGGATATGGCCTATCCATGGTCGGATTTGCATTAATTCTTTCAGGCTTAATGAGTTTAGGAAGCTACTTCTATTCCGACAAGATAGTTCTTTCAATGTCAGGAGCCAAAGAAATAAAAAAAGAAGATAACAAAGATCTTTACAACACTATCCAAAATTTAACAATAGCAGCGGGCGTGCCTCTTCCTAAAATATATATCATAGAAGACAATTCGCCAAATGCTTTTGCTACGGGCAGAAATCCTGAGAAAGCAGTTATCGCCGTAACTACTGGTTTACTAACTACCTTGTCTAAAGCTGAGCTTGAAGGAGTTATTTCCCATGAACTTTCCCATGTCAAGAATTTTGATACAAGGCTTATGGCTGTAGTTTCAATTCTGGTTGGATTTATTGCTCTTATTTCAGACTTCTTCATGAGGAGCTTATGGTTTGGAAGCGGAGATAACGATAATAAAAACTCGTCCCAAGGCGTATTTATGCTTATAGGAATAGCTTTCGCGATTCTTTCTCCAATAGCGGCTGTTCTTATCCAACTCGCGGTATCACGTAAGAGAGAGTTTCTCGCAGACGCATCAGGTGCACTTCTCACCCGTTACCCCGAAGGCCTTGCATCAGCACTTGAAAAAATTGCAGCCTACCCAAGACCCATGAAGAATGCCAATAATGCAACTGCGCATCTTTTTATTTCAAACCCATTCAAGGATAAGGAGGGAAAAAATCCATTCGTAGGTCTTTTCAATACTCATCCTCCAATTGCCGAGCGAATCAAAATCCTCCGTTCGATGTGATTTGGTTAGAAATAACTTTAAAACGTTAGTGAAGAGTGCTCAAGATTATCCTGACCGTTATAGACGGATCCATAGTATAATCTCCTTATGACTTTTTTTCTAATAGCTTTGGGGAAGTTAGTTTTGTTAATTTCCAAAACTTTCAATCTCGGATCAGGCTCTACTTGGCCGGGACATATTGCACTTGAGAGTGATAAAAACTTCATAAAAAAACTTCTATCTAGAAACAAAGAGTTAAAAATAATCTTAGTTGCGGGAACAAATGGTAAAACAACTACAGGAAAACTTATCCAGACAATTCTTGAGAAAAATGACAGAAAAGTGTTTCAGAACGAGGGAGGCGCAAACTTGTTGAACGGCCTAGCCTCTTCGCTAATCAACCAATCTGATTTAACAGGTAAGATTAACTACGATTTTGCAGTATTCGAAGTAGACGAAAATTCTCTCCCAATTGTTTTACGAAATCTAAATCCTCAAATTATTGTTCTGCTTAATTTATTCCGAGACCAGCTTGATAGATATGGAGAAGTTGATATTGTCGCAGACAAATGGAAAAAAGCCATAAACACGGTTGATAAGAGTACCACCCTAATACTGAATGTAGACGATCCCAAGATCGCTCTTCTTGGCAAGAATATCAAGAATACTAAATATTTCGGCGTTACAGGAAGTAATTCCGATCGAGAGCATGCTTCAGACTCAACTTATTGTCCAAAATGCGGAAATAGACTGTACTATAAAAATACTACCTTTTCACATCTTGGCGACTGGCTTTGTGACAAATGCGGTCTCAAAAGACCAAAGCTTGATCTTGAAAAATTTCAGATGTATCCCCTACCCGGTCTTTATAATAAATACAATACCAATGCCGCTGTTTTGACTGCAAAAATACTCGGAATATCAGATAACATATCTATTGAAGCTTTAAGGAATTTTAAGCCTGCATTTGGAAGACAGGAGATAATTGAATACGAGAATAAAAAAATTCAAATCTTTCTCTCCAAAAATCCTGCAAGTTTTAATCAATCCCTTGAGACAATAAATGATCTTAAAGCAAAAAATTTACTTATTATCTTAAATGACAGAATTCCCGACGGCCGTGATGTTTCATGGATATGGGATGTGGACTTTGAAAATAATTTAGGAAACTTCAAAAACATCGCTGTCTCAGGAGATCGGGCCTACGATATGGCTCTAAGGCTTAAATACGCCGATAGAAACGACGTTAAAGCATACGAAGTGCTTAGTGACGCAATCGACGAATCAGTTGATTCTACGCCAAATACTGAGAAGCTATATATATTACCAACCTATTCTGCAATGCTTGATTTACGTAAAATACTAATAGGAAGAAAAATTCTATAACTGCAGATATACCAGTATACCTGTGGTATTAGAAGAGGTTAATTCTTAGCATTAAATTATGGAATATAAATTAACTATTGGCTGGCTCTACTCTGATCTTATGAGCACTTATGGTGACAGGGGCAATATTATTGTTCTTCAAAAAAGATGTGAATGGCGAGGAACAAAAGCAGAAGTATTGAATCTTAATGAGGGTTTCGATGAAAAGCTGCTTAATAATATTGATATTTTATTTATGGGTGGCGCACAGGATACTCAACAGCAAATTGTTTCAAAAGATTTTACGCAGCAAAAGATTAGTATCTTAAAAAAGAAAATTGAAAATGGTACGCCGGGACTATACATCTGCGGTGCCTATCAGTTTCTTGGCAAATATTATAAAGATGCTGACGGAACTAAAATAAAAGGCTTGGGAATTTTTGATCTTTATACGGAACATCCGGGAGAAGGAAAAGATAGGCTTATTGGTAACGTCGTGATTAAAGATACTAATAACAATATAATTGTAGGCTTTGAGAATCACGGAGGACGAACATGTCTGGGAGATAAATTGAAACCATTTGCACAAGTCGTAAAAGGATTTGGGAATAATGGGGAAGACAAGAAGGAAGGAACAATTTATAAAAACTCAATCGGAACTTACCTTCACGGCCCAATTCTACCTAAAAATCCTGAGATTGCTGACTGGTTAATTGAAATTGCGCTGGAACGGAAGTATAAAAAGAAAATAAAACTTGAAAAACTCGACGACTCCCTCTCTCAAAAAGCAAAGAAGATTATGTTAAGAAGAATCTTTAATTGAATCAATCTGATCTTCTATTTTAGTGGCTTCCATATCCATCACTAGTGTCTCAACCTCACCTATTAAAATCATTGCCTTTCCTCTAACTCTATCAAGGTCTGATTTTAACTGTGCTCTTTTATATTCAGCCTCGTTTAGATCCGTAAGCATCGGATTCGTTCCCACAATACCCCTAAAATCTGGCTTCTTGTCTCTCCTAAATCTAGAAGCGATTTGCATTTCGGCAATTTCTTCCTCTAGATGACCAAAATATTCAACTACAGGCTCTAAGTATCGTACTTTTTCTTCTTCGACTCTGCTTAGCGCATTATCAAGAGCGGGATTGATTCGCCTTGCATCATCCTCCGCTTGCTCAAGAGTTTTCATAAAGATGACTTTACTTGACTATGGGATAAAAATCAAGTTTGGTTGTTGATTAGAGCAGCTTCAGCGATTAATTTCTGGAGGAAGTCGCAGTTTCAAGAGTTTCAAGTCGCTGATCGTGATCCCTAACGTATTCTCTTATCTCATCCGTATCTTTTCTAAGTAATTTTATTTCCCCAATCATCTCGCTATGTTCTTTCTCATTTTTATTAACATAGGGTTCAAAAATTGAATCATAAAATTCTTGAAACGCAGATTTTATAATTTTAGGGACTCTAGCATCAATAATTTTAGAGACCCTAGCATCGATAATCCTTGGAACTCTTACGTCGATATTCTTCTTGACAAGATTATCAATCTGTTTTAAATCGTTTTTAGTTAACATGAACTCCATAATTACACAAAATAATCTCACTGTCAATTGAGATTTTCAATATCAAAATACACCTTCACAGTTATTGCTAACATGAGAGTAAAGACATATAATATCTTCATGAAAATTAACGTAAAACATGTAGCAAAACTTGCAAATCTTCCGCTTTCAGATGAAGAAGAAAAAAAGTTTGAGAAACAACTTTCGGAAATACTTACTTACATAGAACAATTAAACTCTGTAGATACGAAAAATGTTGAAATAACAAGCCAAATCACAGGTCTGGAAAATATATCCCGGGATGATAAAACTTCTCCTTCCCTCCCCCAAGATGAAGCACTCTTTAATACCAAAAGTATACATAATGGAATGTTTAAGGTTAAGAAAGTATTATGAACTACTCAGCATATTCTATTAAAGGCTTGAGAGATGGTTTTAAAAAAAGACAATTTTCTTCCGAATGGGTTGTAAAAGACTGCCTCTCAGATATAAAAGATAATAAATTAAACGCCTTTATCACGGTTTGTGAAAAAGAGGCACTTGAAAAAGCGAAAGAAGCTGACAAAAAAATTAAAGATGGAGTCGACCTTCCACTCCTAGGAATTCCGATCTCAATTAAGGATATATATCTTACAAAAGGGATCAGAACTACAGCTGCTTCAAAAGTTTTAGATAATTACATCCCCCAATACAGCGCTACGGTTGTAGAAAAACTTGAAGATGCAGGCGCTATTATAATTGGAAAAACAAACTGCGATGCTTGGGCACACGGATCAAGCGGAGAGAACTCCGACTATGGATCGACAGAAAATCCTTATCTTGAAGGCTATGTTCCAGGAGGATCCAGCTCCGGCTCTGCTGTTTCGGTTGCTGATAATATGTGTTTTGCCTCAATGGGAACAGATACGGGTGGATCCATAAGACTTCCTGCAAGTTTTTGTAATGTAGTCGGACTTAAACCAACTTATGGAAGAGTCAGTAGGTATGGAATAATCGCAATGGCTTCATCTCTTGATAGTATTGGACATTTTACAAGATATGTCGAGGAATCTGCTTTAATCCTTTCAATTACTGCAGGAAGAGACATGAATGATGCAACTACAACAAATGAGAAGGTTGATGATTATGAAAGTTATTTAAGAAAAGATATAAAAGGCGTAAAAATTGGGCTACCGAAGGAATATTTTACGGAAGGCCTTGATAGGAAAATAAAAGAAGGAATTGAGAAAGAAGTAAAATCTTTGGAAAAGCGAGGAGCAAAAATAGAAATTATTTCTTTACCTAATACAAAACACGCAAATGCCTGCTATTACATAATCCAACCGGCTGAAGTATCTTCTAATCTTGGGAGATACGATGGAATTAGATATGGAAACGGTAGGGATCTTTTTGGAGAAGAAGCAAAAAGAAGAATAATGCTTGGGACATATGTACTTTCTTCCGGTTATTATGATGCCTACTACAAAAAAGCAATGCAGGCAAGAACTTTGATAAAAAAGGACTTCGATGATGCATTTAAAGAAGTTGATGTAATTATCACACCAGTCTCCCCAACTTTGCCTTGGAAACTCGGAGAAAAAACTTCTGATCCTTTGGCAATGTATCTATCAGATATTTATACAGTTACAGCAAATTTGGCAGGAATTCCGGGGCTTTCGGTTCCAATTGGATTAATTGATGATCTTCCTGTAGGAATGCAAATCTTGGGACCACATTTTTCTGAAGGAAGACTTTTTCAGGTAGGCCAAGCTGTTGAGGATTCTGGATTATGAAACCGGTAATTGGACTTGAAGTTCACGTTGAGCTAAAAACAAAATCAAAAATGTTCTGCGGATGTTCTGCTGACTATTTTGGACAAAAACCCAACACGCACACATGTCCTGTCTGTCTAGGACTACCAGGTGCACTTCCGATACCGAATAAAACCGCAGTTGAGTGGTGCGTAATTCTCGGAATGGCCTTAAATTGCAATATTCCTCTCTTCTCGAAATTTGATAGAAAAAATTATTTCTATCCTGATCTTTCCAAAGGCTATCAGATATCTCAATATGATGAGCCTTTTTGCCTTGCGGGAAATATCAAGCTTAACACCGGTAAGACAATTGGAATAACACGCGTCCATATGGAAGAAGATACCGGAAAACTGATTCACGGAAATGTAGATGGTGAAGAAGTTACTTTAATTGATTTTAACCGAAGCGGTGTTCCTCTTATAGAAATAGTTACGGAGCCGGATTTTGACAATGCAAAAGACGTAGTTGATTATTTGAAGAAGCTTCAGCAGATCGTAAGGTATCTTGAAATTTCAAACGCCGACATGGAAAAAGGCGATATGAGGCTTGAGCCTAATATTTCGCTTAGGATTCCAGGACAAACTGATCTACCTAATTATAAAGTTGAAGTTAAAAATATAAATTCTTTCCGATTTGTAGAAAAAGCAATAGACTTTGAAATAAAAAGGCAAACAGAAATTCTTGAAAAGAAAGCAACTCCCCTACAAGAAACAAGAGGATGGAATGAGGCAAAACAAAAAACCGTAAGCCAGAGAGTGAAAGAAGAAGCGAGTGATTATAGATATTTTCCCGACCCTGATATCCCTCCAATAAGATGGTCACGAGATCAACTAGCAGAACTTAAAAAGCAAATTCCTGAATTGCCAATAGCTAAAAAAGGTAGATTTATTTCGGAATTTCAAATTTCAGAATATGATTCTGAAATTCTTACGCGGGCAATAGAAAGTGCAGATTATTTTGAAGAAGCTGTAAGGATCGGGAAAGATCATAACGTGAGCCCAAAATCTCTTGCAAATTATATTATCAATAAGAAGATAAATTTAGAAAATACACTCCCAGCGGAACTTATTAAGGCTATTATCTCAACTTCAAGCTATGCTACTATAGATAATGACAAAATATCTAAGGTCGTTGGTGAAGTCCTTGCTCAAAGTCCTCAGGCGACAAACGACTACAAAGCAGGAAAAACACAAGCCTTGCAGTTCCTAATTGGAAAAACAATGTCGATTCTAAAACAAAAAATCGATACAAGAATAATAATTGAAGAAATAAATAAACAACTCAAATGAATGATACCGGTACTGAACAACCAAAATCTGGAATTGGAATTCCAATTGAGCAAATAGTAGCTACAGCCCGTAAGGGAGAGCCAGATCGGGCTCAATTTCATTTTGATAGAATAAAACAGGCCTTACGAGAAAAACCTTTAGATCAAGTCGCAGAAGCTTTAGGGCAAGAGTTTGCAAATTTAGAGGAACAAAGAGACGAAGATCCGGCAACCGGCCTTAAGACTCGCATATCTGGAATAAAAATACTTGATCAACAGATAGCGCTTGCAACAAGAATGGGTCATTCGCTTTCAGTTATAATGCTAGACCTTGATGGCTTTAAGCAGGTAAATGACACCCAAGGACACGAGGCAGGAAACCAGGTCATAAAAATGTGGGCAGATTTTTTAAATCATGAAACTAGCAGAGAAGCTGTAGCATGTAGATATGGTGGAGATGAGTTTTTTGTAATAATGCCGGGGTCAACAATTGATGAAGCAACAGGTTTAGCAAAGAGAATATCAACAGAATTACAACCAAAAATGCTTGAAAGTGGGTTTAAAGTCACAGCTTCCATTGGCCTCTCTACTCTAACGGGAGATGAAACTCCCGATGAATTGCTAGCAAGAGCAGACAGAGGAGTCTTAGATGCGAAAGAAAATGGGAAAGATCGCATTGTAGTAAGCAAAACTTAACAATAAAATTTACATAAACATTAATATAGATGGCTGATTTCGTACACCTTCACAACCACAGTGATTTCTCACTTCTGGACGGATTATCAAAAATAAAAGACATGGTAACACGCGCCAGAGAGCTTGATATGACAGCCTTGGCAATTACAGACCACGGAAGCATGTATGGTGTTATTAAATTCTACAGCGAGTGTCTCGAGCAAGGAATTAAACCAATAATAGGATCAGAAATTTATGTAAGTAAAAGGTCTAGGCATGACAAGGAGGCAGGGATTGATGGAGACTCGAATCATCTTATTCTTCTCGCAAAAAATCAAATAGGTTATAAAAATTTAATGAAAATAATTTCCATTGCAAATCTTGAAGGATATTATTACAAACCAAGAACTGACATGGAGCTTCTTGCACAACACAGTGAAGGCTTAATATGTCTTAGTGCATGCATCAATGGTTTTGTTTCTGAACCATTACTCAGAGGTCAGGAAGAAACCGCAATAAAAAGAGCTAAAAAACTTAAAGAGATATTTGGAGAAGGAAATTTTTATCTTGAGCTCCAAAAACACTTAAATGTTAAAGACCAGGACATATTGAATGAAAAGCTTATTGAATTATCTAAAAAATTAAGCATACCAATTGTTGCAACTAATGATAACCACTATATAAATCCACAGGATGCTGAAGCACAAGAAGCATTACTTTGTATACAGACGCAAACAACTTTAAATGATAAGAATAGAAGGCTTTCAATGATTGATTCGCCTGACTTTTATATAAAAAGCAAAGATGAAATGACCGGACTTTTTCTTCAAACTCCTGAAGCTATAAGTAATACTGTCAAAATCGCTGATATGTGTAATTTAGAAATTAAACTTGGTCAATGGATTATGCCTGTGTTTGATGTCCCTGATGGAAAAAACTCATCTGACTTTTTCAGAGAAAAAGTAACCGATGGACTTATAAAAAGATATAAGTCGCTTACTCCTGCAATAACAGAAAGGACTGAGTATGAGCTTTCAATTATTTTAAAAAAAGGATACGAAAAGTACATACTTATTGTTGCAGACTTTGTAAGCTGGGCAAAAAGTCAAAAGATTACGGTTGGCCCTGGTAGGGGATCCAATGCGGGATCAATTGTATCGTATGCGCTTGGAATTTCTGATGTAGACCCTCTTTTTTTTAAATTACCTTTTGAGAGATTTCTTAATCCTGAAAGACCTTCTCCACCGGATATTGATTTGGACTTTGCAGACAACAGAAGAGATGAGGTAATAAAATACGTCACCGATAAATATGGGAATGATAAAGTTGCGCAAATTATTACTTTCGGAACAATTGAGGCAAAGGGCTCAGTGCGGGATACGGGAAGAGTTTTGGGCATGCCGTACTCAGGGCCGGATAGGATTTCCAAAATGATTCCGCCAGGCTGGCAAGGACATGCAATGTCACTTGATAAGGCGCTTGAGCAAAGCCCTGAGCTTCGGATCGCTTACCAGACAGAACCTGAGACAAAAAAACTACTTGATTTGGCCAGAAAAATTGAAGGAGTAGCCAGGCACGCTTCGGTTCATGCCGCAGGCGTTGTTATCGCAGATAAACCTTTAACCGAATACACTCCCCTACAAAGAGAGCCCAATGGTGAGAAGATTATTACGCAGTATGATATGTACACCGTCGGAGAAGACGGCGTAGGACTTCTTAAAATTGATTTTTTGGGTCTTAGAAATCTGACAATTATTCAGGAATCTCTCAGATTTATAAAAGTTCATAGAGATCTTGACATAGACTTTTCCATAATACCTTTTGAGGATAATAAAACGTACGAACTTTTAGCATCCGGTGAAACTACCGGAATTTTCCAGCTTGAATCTGCCGGAATGAGGAGATATATTAAAGAGCTTAAGCCAACTTCAATATTTGATCTTCAGGCTATGGTTGCGCTGTACAGGCCTGGGCCTATGGCAAACATTCCTGAATTTATCAGAAGAAAACACAACCCTGCACTTATTTCCTACCCCGACCCAAGACTTAAAGAAATATTAAAAGAATCATATGGAATTATCACTTTTCAAGACGATCTCCTACTTACAGCAATTACTGTTGCAGGTTATTCATGGATTGAAGCAGACAAGTTAAGAAAAGCAGTCGGAAAGAAAATTCCCTCAGAGATGAAGAAGCAGCATGACAAATTCGTAGATGGATGCGTTACAAACGGGATGACCAAGAAAAACTCTGAAAATTTATGGATATTGTTTGAGCCCTTTGCAGGTTATGGTTTTGGGAAAGCACACGCCGCATGCTATGCAACGATTGCATTTAGAACTGCCTATCTCAAGGCTCACTATTCAGTTGAATTTATGACTGCAATGCTCACTGCTGAATCAAGAGGAACTACCGGACCTGCCAAAAACGAAAAGATAGCAGAGGGCGTTGCGGAATGTAAAAGACTGGGAATTGAGGTCCTTCCTCCTGATATCAATAAGTCAGACAGCGAGTTTTCTATCGAAGGAGGCAAGAGAATTAGGTTTGGTCTTTCCGCAATAAAGAACATAGGAGACGCGGCAATAAAAAGCATTTTGGAAAACAGGGAAAAAGGTGAATTCAAAAGCTTTGAAGATTTCCTAAACAAAGTTGACCTCGGAGCAGTTAACAAAAAAACTATCGAAAGCCTTATCAAGGCGGGAGCCATGGATTTATTTGGCCAAAGAGCAAAACTTCTAATACAGTATCCTGAAATAATTGAGAAAACCACTCGTATGAAAAAACAAGATCAAGAGGGACAAGCTACTCTTTTTGGAAGCGACTTCGATGATAAATCAAAAACAGATAATTCGCTAGATGTTGAAGACTTTACTCTAAAAGAAAAACTAGGTTTTGAAAAGGAATTTTTAGGACTTTATCTAACTGCACACCCGATGATGGACGAACTTATATCTATAAAATCCAGAGTAACTCACGACGTTGGACTAATGGGCGAGGAACTCGAAGGAGCTAGGGTGAGAATTGGAGGAATCGTAGAAAACCTTAGGAAAATTTTTACAAAAAAAACCGGAAGCGAAATGGCTTTCGTGACTGTAGGCGATGAAAAAGGATCAGGAATCGAATGCATTATATTTCCGAAAATTTTTGAACAATACAAAAGTTATATACTTAAAGACTCAGTTTTGATAGTTGAAGGAAAAATAGACACTAAAAACGATAGGCCAATAATAATAGCAGATAAAATTATTCCGCTTGAAAATTCTACATATTGACTTAAGGCTAAGTTACGCATAAAATATATAGTATGCATATTGCTCCTGAAGTACTTTTTCAGATCGGAATATTTAATATTACAAACACCCTGTTATTTACGCTTATCGTGGATGCAGTTATATTAACTGCATCTTTTTTTATTGTAAAAAATATTCAAATAGTTCCGCGTCTTTTTCAAAACGGAGTTGAGATGGTTATTCAAACTTCTTATGAAACTGTAGAATCAATAGCAGGAAATAAAGCCGCCAAGATATTCCCATATTTTATGAGTTTTTTTATTTTTATTTTGCTTTCAAATTGGCTAAGCCTTCTTCCTGGTATTGGTACCATCGGTTTTTTTGAAGAAAATGAAGGACATAGAGTACTCTCACCTATTCTTCGGGGATCCACAAGCGACATAAATGTAACACTAGGCCTCGCTCTTGTATCCGTAGCAGCGACTCATATACTGAGCATAAAAACATTGGGAATCGTAGAATACCTGACGCGATATTTTTCTATAAATCCTATAAATCTTTTCATAGGAGTCCTTGAGATAATTTCTGAAATAACAAAGATAATTTCTCTATCCTTCAGACTTTTCGGAAATATTTTTGCGGGCGAAGTAGTTCTCCATACTGTATCTTCGCTTTTTGCTTTTGTCTTTCCGCTTCCCTTTTTATTTCTGGAAATGATCGTAGGCTTTGTGCAGGCGCTTGTATTTGCTATGCTTACTATGGCTTTTATGGCAATTCTTACAACATCGCATAGTGAAGCACACTAATGCGATCATTTAAGGAGGTGATTTTATGAGTATTACAATTACAGGAGGTTTGGTAATAGCATTAGGAGGAATGCTTCCGGCACTTGCAATCGGTATGATTGGAGCCAAGGCAATGGAAGCAATCGGTCGAAATCCAGAAGCAGCTGGAAGAGTTATGCCAGCTATGCTTTTGGGTATGGCTTTTGCTGAGGCAATTGCAATTTACGCCCTAATTTTGGCATTTATTAAGTAGGACTATGGAAATTATCAAAGAGTTCGGAGTTGATCCCCTGCTTTTAACTGCTCAAATAGTTAATTTCTTGATAATTCTTTTTATCTTAAAGAAATTTGTTTTCAAGCCGGTACTTGATATTCTAAAGAAAAGAGAGAATGAGATCAAGGATGGATTAAGAGCAGCGCAGAAAGGTCAGGAAAAACTAGAAGAGGCAGAGGAGAAAGAAAGAGGCATTTTGAAAAATGCCCAGATTGAGGCTGGAAAATTGATTGAGGATGCAAAATTACAGGCCATAGAGGTTTCAAAGAAGATAGAAGAAAAGACAAGAAAAGAAACCGAAGATATGGTTCTAAATGCCAAGGAACAAATCCAAAGAGAAACCAGGCTCGCAGAAAAAGAACTTTCACTCTCAGTAGGTAAAGCGGCAATAGAATTCCTGGAAAAATCGATGAAAGATATTTTTGGTGACGAAAAACAAAAAGAACTTATGCAAATTGCTATTAAGAAAATAAAAACAACCAATTAATGACAACGAAGAAAATTAGAAAATTAGCAGAAATTACTTATGTTGACCGTGAAATAAATAGGAATATTCTTAAAAAAGCTTCCTTAAAGCTGACAAAAAAGGAACTTAAGATTTATATCAAATCTCTTAAGAATATTCAAAAAAAGATTTTTTTGAAAGTTTATGTTCCTTCAAAAAAAATCTTTACAATTGAATTTAGAAAAAGTCTTGAAAAATTCTTTGAAAACAAGGAGCTTGAAGTAATTGAAGATCCGAGCCTAATGGCTGGCTTGAGAATAGTAGATAATGACATGATTTATGAACTCAATTTAAAGGATTCTATGGAAAATATGGTTGATTATTTACAAAAAACTTATGATTAAAAATGAAGAAATTATAAAGGAACTAGAAAAGAATCTTATCGGATTCTCTCAAAATTCCAAAACTAAAAATGTCGGCTATGTAGAGAAAAATAGCGATGGTGTAATTTCGGCAAGCGGACTTTCCCAAGCCTTTATCGGAGAACAAGTCGTCTTCAAAAACGATACGAAGGGAATGATCTTGGGACTTGATGAAGATACGGCAAGTATTATTTTGTTTGACTCGGGAAATAGTATTGTTGAAGGAGACAAAGTTGAAACAACAGGAAAAATACTTGCAATTACTTCTTCGGAGGCACTAATCGGAAGAGTTGTTTCGCCTCTTGGCGCGCCACTTGATGGAAAATCACCTGTAAAAACCGGAAAAAATATGCTTCTTGAAAGAATTGCAGCAGGTGTTATCGACAGAGAACCGGTCGGAACTCCGCTTAAAACCGGAATTAAGCTAATTGATGCGATAATTCCTATTGGAAGAGGACAAAGAGAGCTTATTATCGGAGATCGAGGATTGGGCAAAACAGCAGTCGCTATAGACACTATAATCAATCAGAAAAATAAGGATAAAAGATATAAACCTGTAATTTGCATCTACGTTGCGATTGGACAAAAACAAAGTACAGTTGCCCAAGTTATTGCAAAACTAAAGGAAACTGGAGCTATGGATTACAGTATTATAGTATCTGCAACCTCTGCTGACCCTGCAGCGCTTCAGTACCTTGCACCTTATGCAGGTGTTGCGATTGCTGAATACTTCCTTGAAAAAGGTGAAGACGTTCTAATCGTGTACGACGATCTTTCAAAGCATGCATGGGCATATAGACAAATTTCCCTTATTCTAAGACGTCCTGCAGGCCGAGAGGCTTATCCGGGAGATATATTCTATCTTCACTCCCGACTCCTTGAGAGATCGGTAAAGTTGAGCAAAAAAAACGGCGGAGGTTCTATAACTGCACTTCCTATTGTCGAAACCCAGGCGAATGACATATCAGCTTACATTCCTACAAATATAATTTCTATCACTGATGGTCAGATCTATCTTCAGTCAGATTTATTCAACGCAGGAATAAGACCTGCTATAAATATTGGTAATTCTGTCTCAAGAGTTGGAGGAGCAGCCCAAACCTCTGCCATTAAGTCAGTGGCTGGTAAAATGAGACTTGATCTCGCACAGTACAGAGAACTTGCTGCTTTTGCGCAATTTGGATCCGAGCTAGATCAGGCAACTCTATCGCAGCTTGAAAGAGGCAAAAGAATTACGGAAATACTCAAACAGGCTCAATATAATCCCCTACCTGAGCCCCTTCAGATACTAAGCATGTGGACGGTAACTACAGGAAAGCTCGATAACATACCCGTTGATAAAATACAAAAATTCGAATCAGAGTTCCATAATTTTGTAGTGAGAAAACATCCTGACATTATCAAAACTCTTGAATTAGGAGAAAAACTAAAAGAGGAAACCGCGAAGAAAATGGAAAAAGCTCTTGAGAGCTTTAGAAAAATGTTTAATTAGTTATGGCAAATATACTAGCACTAAGAAGACGAATACACACAGCTCAGAACGTCTCAAAGACAACAAGAGCAATGCAGATGATCGCAACATCCAAGCTTAAAAAAGCTCAGGATGCGGCATTGGCATCAAGAGCTTATGTAAGCAAGCTAACAAATGTCACAAGAAATCTTACAGAAAAAATTGAAGATGAGAAGAAAAATGACTACATGAAAACAAACAGCAGCTCTGACATGACTCTACTAATAGTGCTTTCACCTGATAAAGGTCTTTGCGGAGGCTTGATATCAAATCTTACAAAAGAACTTTTGAATCAGGATTCAAACGGAAAAATAGAATACTTAAATATTGGAAAAAAACTTGAGAATTCTGTTGCGAGACTTAATAAGGAAATTCTTGCATCATTTGAATTCGGAACGACACTTCCGCTTTTTGACGCTGTCTACCCAATCGCAAAAGTAATCAATGACGAATTCTTAAGTAAAAATGTTTCAGATGTGAAAATTCTTTATAGTAATTTCCTAACTGTATTTAATCAAGTTCCAAAAGTACAAACTCTATTGCCTGTAAAAATTGATCAAGATAATGATGTATCAAGTGATAAATTATTCACATTATTTGAACCGGATATTGAGTCTATGCTTCCGGTAATACTTAAGCATTATTTGGAAATGAACATCTATCAATTCCTGCTTGAAAGCTATGCGTCAGAGCAAGCCGCGAGAATGATTGCAATGAAAAATGCGACCGAAAACGCATTGGACATGATTGACGACCTGAAGCTTGAATATAATAAACAAAGACAAGAGAAGATAACCAATGAAATCTTAGACATTGGAAGCGGAGCGAGCCAAATGATGTATGAGTAAAAACAGCAAAGGAATTATTGTCAGAATTCAAGGACCCGTAGTGGATGTAAAATTTGCAACCAACTCGCCTTCCATAAATGAGGCATTGGTTCTTGAAACCAAAGAAAAAAAGAAACTCGTACTCGAAGTCGCATTCATTACCGGCGACAGTGAAGTACGCGCACTTGCTATGGGACCAACTGAAGGCTTATCTAGAGGTATGAGTGTTCAAGCTACAGGATCTCCGATCAAAGTCCACGTGG
>JBBUBI010000065.1:1649-12183 GCA_038058335.1 Patescibacteria group bacterium | reverse complement strand
CTAGAGAAATTTTTGGAGATTAAAAGAGGTACGATGAAGATCGGAGAGGCCGTGGTTCTTGATTGCGGTTTGATGAAATTTGGTTCCATAGCCTTTATTTTGAAAGAACCCGTATTGGGGATATTTTCGATTTAGTTTTCTCATAAGCCCATCTCTATGGACTTTGGCAATTATTGAAGCTGCTGCAATCGAAATACTCTTCCTGTCCCCTTTTATTATCCCTTTTTGGTTTTTAAGCCCTATTTTTCGAATATGTTTAATATTGAATCCATCAATAAGCACAAAAAACTTATCGGATCGATACTTACTACTTAATATTTTATACATAATACTCTCAACTGCCATCCGCATGGCTATTTGCGTTGCTTTTCCGATTCCGACATTATTTATTGTAGAAACTCCGACTGTAGAAGTCGCATAGCATAAAGCTTCTTTTTTTATTTCTACGGAAAGAGATTCTCTGATTTTAGGCTCAAGAAGCTTGGAATCATTTATTTTTGTCAGCAAACCACCCTCAAAGATTGACCTTTTCCTAAATATAACAGCCCCGGCCGTAACTGGGCCGGCAAAGCTTCCCCGGCCGACTTCATCAACTCCAATTACGAATTCGACTCCCCTCTCCCAAAGTAAACTTTCTTCTTTAAAAGTTGGCAATTGCATTTAGTTATTATATTATTATAACGACTATGAAATCTATTATAAGAAATGTTCTTATATATTCCCTTGCTCTTTTTGCACTTTCGGAAATTATTTCAGGAGTTGAGATTTCAGGCGGACTTCCAACCTTTGTTCTAGGCGGTGCAGTCCTTTCTATTATGTTTATCGTAGTTAAGCCAGTGCTTAATCTAGTCACATTGCCTCTCAACATATTGACCCTCGGATTATTTTCGTTTTTCAGCAATATAATACTGCTTTTTTTATTGACGCTTGTAGTGCTTGACATCAAGGTATCGCCATTTGTATTTCCAGGATTTTCATATTCAGGATTTGTTTTGCCCCGAACTGAGCTGAATCAAATCTTCGCATTTATAGTGTCAGGGCTATTATTATCTGGTATAATCACGGTCTTAACATGGTTGATAAAAAAGTAGTATGTCTGGGAGGAGGAGTAGGTACTGCCAACCTTCTTTCTGGAATAAAAAAATACTTTAGCGATATTAATGTTATAGTCTCAATGGCTGATGACGGGGGGTCTGCGGGAAGGCTGAGGCGATATTACAAAACGTTTCCCACGGGAGATATTATAAATTGTCTTATCGCGCTTTCCGATGCTGATGATGTGCTCATTGAACTTCTTCGATATAGATTCCGAGGGAGAAGGTACGGACCGGACAGCCTACTTCCTGGTCACAAACTTGGTAATTTGATTCTTCTTGCATTGAGCGCAATAAAAGGTGACTTCAATGAGGGACTTCTTGAGATCCAAAAAATATTCAAAACTAAGGGTAAGATTTACCCCTGCACTAAGACTCCCATATCAATCTGGGCAAAAACATCCACCGGACACATAGTTACAAGAGAAGAAAATATTGATCTCGGAAGATTTAAGGGGCAGATTGAGAAACTTTTCATAAGACCAAAAAACCCTGAAGTAGATGATCAGGTCATAGATTCGATACTGACCGCTGATCTAATTATTGCCGGCCCGGGCGATCTTTATACCACAATTCTTCCAACGCTTATGGTTCCTAGGATTTTGCAGGCCATTAAACAAAGCAAAGCCAAGAAGTTTTTTGTAATAAATGTGGCGAACAAGCCTTTTGAGACACCCAGATATACGATTAATGATTTTGCCAATGCTATAAAAAAACACTGCGGTGATGTGATATTTGATACTTTTTTTGCAAATGATAATCATAAGCCTGAAATCCCAGAAAAATGGCGAGCCCATTATAAATATGTTCCTACTGCTGAGGAAAGCGATAAGTTTTCTTTTGAAGCAGTTTATGAAGATCTTGTTTTGGAAGATTTTCCTCTCTATCATGATTCCCACAAGCTTGCAAAATCTATAGCAAAGAATATATAATTGTATTTATGATTTTTGTAACTTTTCTTCAGGTAGTCATACCAGTTCTTCTAATTGGAGCAATTTTACTCCAGGCTAAGGGCTCCGGATTGTCGAGCTCATTCGGGGGAGGCGGAGAGTTTTTCCGAAGCAAACAAAGCATTGAGAAGTATCTCATGTGGGCTACGGCACTTCTTGCCTTTTTCTTTGGTGTTATTTCTCTGCTTTTTACCTCAAAATAGTAGTTTATTAAGTTATGATTGTCTTTAGACGCAGGCTGATTTTCTGGCTGATAAAAGCATATTTCCGAAAATGGGGACGTACAATTCTCTTTTTTTTTGTAATCGGCCTTTTGGCATTTTTTGTATTGCAATACGCAGCCGGAATTCTTCCTTCATCTTTTCCATTACTGTCGCGAACAACTGTCGGAATTAGTGGCGCATATTCAATAAACGATCTGCCCGCAGATATCCTTGAGAAAGTATCAACAGGCCTTACTATTGTTTCTGATGATGGCACTATTCATCCTGGGATTGCAGGAGGCTGGAAGATACGCGATAACGGAAAAACTTATATTTTCTATCTTAAAAAAAATGTCTATTTTTCCGATGGAAAGCATCTTACATCAAATGAAGTTAATTATTCATTCAAGGATGTAACAATTGAAAAACCCAATGAATACACTTTGATATTCAAGCTCAAAGAGGCTTATTCACCATTTCTCGTTACCGTTTCAAGGCCAATTTTTAAGAAAGGATTCGTAGGAGTAGGCAGTTATAGAATAAAAAAATTAAATTTAAATGGAAATTTTGTTTCTTCGATTGATCTTTCTCCTGTTAGGGGAAGCTTTGGGATTATTAAATACATTTTTTATCCTACAGAAGATGCTATGAAGACTGCTTTAGTCTTGGGAGAAGTGACGGAAATTGAAGGAATTCATGATCTTACCTACAATGAGAAAGAGTTTGATGATTTTAAGTCTCTTAAGATAACAAAAGAATTAAATCGCAGACAGCTTGTAACTCTATTTTACAATACGCAGGATCCAGTACTTTCTGACAAAAAAATTAGAAACGCTTTTTCTTACACAATGCCTGATAAGTTTGAAGAAGGTGAAAGAAATCAAAGCCCCATTGCGCCTAATTCCTGGGCTAGCTCAGACTCAGGAGTATATTTTAAAGATATTGAAATAGCTAAAGAACTGCTTTCAACCTCAAGCGCATCAGATTCAAGCAAATTGAAATTAATTCTAAAAACTTTACCGCAATATAATGACGTCGCTGGTATTCTGGAGAAAGATTTTGAGAAATTAGGAATAAAAATTGAAGTTGAGAAAGTTGATTCTGTTCCGGATAATTTTCAAATGTTTTTGGGGGACTTCAACTTATCAAAAGATCCTGACCAATATGTATTGTGGCACTCATCCCAGAACAGCAATATCTCCCGTTATAAAAACCTCAGGATTGACAAGCTTCTTGAAGATGGGAGACGAACCGTAGATGTAAATGAACGGAAGCAGATATATTCTGATTTTCAAAAATATCTACTCGATGACTCTCCTGCAACATTTCTGTACCTTCCTTACACATATACCGTCTCAAGAAATTAATTTTTGTTTAGTCTTTGGTGAACTGTTTGGCTACCTGGGAGGTGAATTACTAGGCACCTAGGAATTGTTCATTGGATCAGTTAATGAGTTTACTGCAAGTTTACTGCAAGTATACTGCAAGTATACTGGTATACCTGCAGTAAATGGTTTTAGATGGGATGTTGACATTTGTGAATTTTCCGTGAATACTACTTCATATATGGATGATCAAAATTCCCAATCAAATGCCCTACCTGCGAATCCGCCTGTCGCGGATACTCCTATTCAGACTCCACCTGCTTCACCGGTACAGCCGGAAATTATTACACCCCACAAGTCTTTCTTCTCGGGAAAGTTACTATTATTAATTATTGCTATTTTGATATTAATCTTTGCCGGTGGCGGAGCATACCTTGCTTTAAATTCTAAAACTAAACCTGTACCAACTGTTTCCCAAGCTGTTCCGACATCTGCCCCAACTCCAACCCCCGACCCCACCGCTTCCTGGAAAACATATACGAATGCAGATCTTGGTTTTTCTATCAAACATCCTGATTCCATCAATGTGGATGAAGCAGAGGGGATTGTGGTTTTATTTCAAGGTGAAAAGAAAAAGCTTCCTGTGGAGTCACCGATTGATCCTTATCCGGCTCCGAACATTGGTTTTCTCAAACGCTCAGGAAGTAGTGCCAGAAACGCTTGCGATTTAGAACTCTGTTTGAATTTATCAAATCCTGTAGCAAGTAAAACAATGAAAATTATTGATATAAAAATTAATAGCAACATCGACGCTGTTAAAATTACCTACAGCAACAGTCCTTACTCAGTTGAGTACTATATAGCTAATGCGAGCGGCAGTAAAGCTATCAGAGTAGGTCTTACAACAGATATAAGAGATCCAAAAAATCCTCTTTCAGAGATCGAGTTAAAAAGCAGGTTTGAATTATTAAATCAAATCCTCTCCACTTTTAAATTCACTCAATAATCTTTTAAGAACCTATAAAACCTTTCGAGCGGAGGCTGCGGTGATAGGTAATAGCAAATCGGTGGGCTTCATCTCTTATGCTCATTAAAAGAAGTAAGGCATTTGAGGATTTGGGTAAATGAATTTCTGATAAATCAGAAGTGACTATTGTCTCCTCCCTTTTCGCAAGTCCGATAATCGGAATGCTTAGATTCAGTGCCTTAATGATCTTAAGCGCAGAGGAAACTTGTCCTTTTCCTCCGTCAACAATTATCAGATCCGGAAATGGCCATTCAGGATGATTAAATCTTCTCACGAGAACTTCTTCCATCATCGCAAAGTCATTTGGCTCGTCTTTTGTGAATCGTATTTTGAATTTTCTGTAAAGCGAGGTGTTTTTTTCTCCATGAGTAAAAACAACCATTGATCCTACAGGATTTTTTCCCTGAATATTGGAAATATCAAAGCATTCTATTCTTGAAAGAGATACTACAGCTGAGCTCGAATTTTTTAATTGTTCTCTTAGGTCATTCAATTTATTACTGTTCCGATCAGTTTTTAAATTTGGATTGGTATCATATTCAAAAAGTTTGTAGCTAGGGTTAGTTATTATTTCAACAGAATCAATTCTCTTTTGAATTTGCGCAGAGATTTCAAAGTTTTCTTTTTTCGTATTCATATCTCTATCTTTTTTCAGATCAGCTAGCACCTTCTTACTTTTTCCATCGAGGAAATTTATAAGATGTTTTATATTTTTTTTGTAAGATTTTTTGAAATTAAGATCATTAAAAACGGGGGGACAAGGGCATAAATCTAGATGATTATATAAACAGACTTTTTTCGGATGATTTCTGACTGACTGAAAAGGGAAAATTTTCCGCACTGTTTTGAGTACGAGCTTCATTGCTCCAGCATTAGGATAAGGGCCAAAATATATTGAGGCAGGATCATCAGTTTTTCTTGAGGTTGTGACATACGGATATTCATCTTTTATCGATATTTTAATCAAGGGATATGCTTTTCCGTCAGTCAGACGCATATTGTATTGAGGCTGGAATTTTTTAATATAGCTTGCTTCAAGAAGTAATGCCTCAATTTCAGAGTGAGAAATTACATGCTTAATTTTTTTTACTTTGCTTACAAGAAGTTTTGTCTTTTCTCCCAGGTCTTTTCTATTTGTGAAGTAGCTTGAGGCTCTTTGTCTAAGATTTTTGGCTTTACCCACGTAAAGAACTTTCCCCTTTTCGTCTAAAAATAGATAGATTCCAGGGTTTGATGGCAATGATTGATATTGTGATACAAAGTCCTGCAAGAAATGTAATTCCTCCTATTATCGCCCATTCATTCAGGAAAATTGGAGTTATTTTCACCTTGTGAATAAACACGCTTTCGCCGAGGATAATTTTAACCGTATCGGATTTGTTTGTCAAAAAATGAGTCTGCGCAAAATTTATTTGAATAATCTGGCTTCCGTAGGGTGGAATAGCGGAAGTATAAAATGTTTTTTTCATTGGTTTTAGAAAATCTGTTTTTAGTGTGACTTTTTGAGGAGGAGATGCAACTTTTCCAGTATTTTCTATTAAAATTTCACCGCTTGAAGTAAGCCCTGCTAGTAATTTATCAGGCAAATTTGTACTTGCTTTTATAACTGGATTAGTATTTTCAAAAGAATTTGCAAAACCGACTTCAACATCTTTTATATTTTCTTTTCCAGTAATCTTATACCCGCCTGCGGGAACAGGATATGTGCTATCCTCACCTTTAATAACAAAAGTAATGTGATCAAAGTCAAGTACGCTAAAAAAATCCATGCCTCCAGTTGTATTTGCCCAAGTTGGATCAATCATAATCCAGGTTTCTTTATCAAAGTCGTAATATTCGGGCCAAGCATGGAGAATATCCTTAACAAGAGAGACTGGACGATCTTTGGAATTCTGGGTATATGCATAGCCGTCAACCTCTCTGGCAGGAATTCCTGCGGATCTGGCAAGGGCAATAAAAAGATCGGTAAACTCAAGACAGACTGCAGAGGATGGATTCTCAAGAGTTTGTAATGCACCCAGCCTGGGTTTTTCAAGATCAACTCTTGAGTAGTCATACTTAAGAGTATCAGCTACGAATTTATAGACATCATGAGGTGTTTTAAGCTCCTTTGCTTTGTCTGCAATTTTTTTATTTGTTATTTCCCAATACTTATCATTTTTTAAATATTTATTTAAATTTTCTTTTGATTCAGGCTGTTTTCGTGGAGCAAGCTCAACAGCGATTTTTGTATCAAGAACTATGTCTTTTTTTTGCGAAGGAGGAATAGAATATTCAGCGAGCCAGTTACCGTCTCCGTCAATCTTAACATTCGTAGGTTTCTCGCTAATATTATCAATTTGAACCGTTTGATAGTTTGTATTAGGAGGAAAAGCAATTTCAGTTTTTATAGGAAATAAATTCTTGTTTTCTATGTGATAAGCGAGTTTCAATTTGTATACTTGCTTGTTTCCAAATGTCATAGAAATTCCGGAATTATTAAGATCTTCCCTGGAGAAGCTGTAAGTATTATTCGAAAACCTAGGATTACTTAATGACGGTTTTATGAAAGATGCCTGTCCGAAATTTGATGGCACAGATACGTCTACGTTAAAATTAGTAATATCAGCCTGAGATGAAAGACCCGGGATATTTACCTCCCATATTCTTCCTAGATTCTTTGCAACATCAGGCGTGTCAAAGGAAACAGTAAAATTTAGCTTGTTGTTTATTCCTGTGATCTTATCGTTAAATGTAACGGATAAAACCTGCTGACCGTCTTTTTTTTCAATATTTTTTAAAATATTTCCCTTGCTATCAGATGCTCTTACGTTTTGTATATTGTCAAAACCAAGAGAGATTTTGTATGAAGAAACATAATAGATGCCTGTTTTATTTAAAAGGCTGATATTTATAGCAACTTTGGTGTTTTGATTTTCTGATAATGAATACTTCACATTGTAATTTGTGGAAAAATTTGATTCGGCAAATGTACTTGATGGGAAAAAGAAGAATATACAAAATAGCAGCAGGAGAATAATTTTCTTCACATATTTAGTATATATCAAAAAGTTAAAACTCAAAAATATTACAGAACTTTCTTGAGAAATTGAGCAGTATATGAGTTAGATATTTTTACTAATTCCTGAGGAGTTCCAGTGCCGACAATATATCCTCCGCCATCCCCGCCTTCAGGACCGAGATCAATTATGTGATCTGCATTTTTTATGATATCCAAATTGTGTTCGATGACTATCACCGTGTTGCCCTGATCGACAAGTTTTCTAAGAACCAAAAGAAGTTTTTCAAGATCTGCAAAATGAAGTCCTGTGGTAGGTTCATCGAGAAGGTAGAGTGAGTTCCCTCCGCGTTTTGATAGTTCCGTAGCGAGTTTTACTCTCTGTGCTTCGCCTCCTGAAAGAGTAGGTGCCGGCTGTCCAAGTCTTATGTATGAAAGACCTACATCGTTTAATGTAGCCATTTTATGCGCAAGACCGGGAATAAATGAAAAGAAATTTACAGCTTCTGCAACGCTCATTGCAAGAACATCTGCAATGTTTTTGCCGTTGAATTGAACCTCAAGCGCTTCTGTGGAATATTGCTTTCCATCGCATTGCTCACATTTTACAAAAACATCAGGAAGAAACTGCATTTCAATCTTGAGCTGTCCCTCTCCTTCACAAACCTCGCATCGCCCACCCTTCACATTAAATGAAAACCTCCCCGCTTTATATCCCCTGAGCTTTGCTTCCTTGGTCTTTGCGAAGAGTTCTCTAATGTATGTAAAGCAACCTGTATATGTTGCAGGATTACTTCTGGGAGTTCTTCCTATTGGTGATTGATCAATTAGGAAAATATTTTTTAAATTTTCAAATCCCTCAATGTTTGTATATGCACCGGGTTTTTCCCGATGAAAAGGATTTTGTATTTGCATAAGCGCATGATAAAGAATATCGTTGATCAAAGTCGATTTACCACTTCCCGAAACACCCGTAACTACAATTAATTTTCCGAGCGGAAAATCGACATTTATATTTTTTAGATTGTGCTCTTTGGCACCGATTATTCGAAGCATTTTTGGCGAGTCGCTGGTCTTCGATACAGACGATTTAATTTTTTTCCGGCCTGACAGGTACGCTCCTGTAATTGAATTCTTGTCGTTTTTGATATGCTCAATAGTTCCCTGGGAAATAATATTTCCGCCATCCTCCCCTGCTCCGGGACCAAAATCCAAAATAAAGTCAGCTTCTTCCATAGTCTCCTGATCATGCTCTACAACTATTACAGTATTACCGAGCTCGCGTAGTCTTTTAAGCGTTGAGATAAGTTTGGAATTGTCTCGCGGGTGAAGACCGATCGATGGCTCATCGAGAACGTACAAAACACCAGTAAGACCTGAACCTATTTGGGAAGCAAGGCGAATTCTTTGCGCTTCTCCCCCAGCCAAAGTATTTGCGCCCCGGGATAATGTGAGATAATCAAGTCCGACATTCAGGAGGAATGAGAGACGTTCCTTGATCTCTTTTATAATTAGTTTTCCGATTTGGTCTTCTCTTGAGCTTATCTTTCCTGTAAGCGAATTTATAAAGCCTGAGGCATCTGTAATAGACATATTCGATAGCTCAACTATTGATTTCTTGTCAATCGTTACAGACAATGCTTCTCTCCTAAGCCTTGCGCCAAGACAGCTCGGGCAGGTTTCGTATCTCATGAATCTTTCGATTTGCGTTTTGATAAGCTGAGATTCTGTAGAATGGTATTTTTTCTTTACTTCATTTAGAATTCCCGTAAATGCTTCATGGATCGTCGTAGCTCTTCCCCATCTATTTTTCCCCTTTACTTCATACTCTTCGTTTCCGGTGCCGTTAATAAGCAGTTCTTTTTTTTCAACAGAAATTTGTGAAAATCTTTTATTCATCGGTATATTATTGTTCTCACAGAAAGTAGTAAAAGTTCTGGAAAACCAAGTGTCTTGATAGAAAATATTGGGAAATGGCTGAATTCCGCCCTCTGTAATCGACAAATTATCATTAAAGATCAGATCTCTATCTACCGTAAGTACGTTTCCAAGTCCATTACAATTGGTGCAAGCACCATGAGGAGTGTTAAAAGAAAAAATTCTTGGCTCAATCTCAGGAATTGAAATATTGCATGTGGGACAAGCAAACTTTTCTGAAAAAAGTTCATCCTCCATTTTCTCGGGCTTTTCAGGAAGCGTAAATCCTGCGTCTTTGATAACTGACAGAATGAGTTCCCCACTTCCCATTTTTAGAGCTCTTTCTGCGTCATCTGAGACTCTAAGTCTGTCAGTTTGATTTGTAAGTATCATTTCATCAACTACTGCTTCAATAGTATGTTTGTTAGTCTTAATGAGAACCAAGCTGTCATTGAGTGAAAAAATTTTCCTGTCAATTCGAACTTTTTTGTATCCGCGTTTCTTGAGGTCTGCAAAAAGCTGCGAGTACTCGCCTTTTCTATCTTTTACAATCGGTGCTAATATCATAATCTTTAGCTTTGCAAGTTTTGCAGATACATTCTGTTGTTTAAGAAGTTCGAAAATATTGTCGACTATCTGGTCTCGCGACAAATGCGTGATTTCCCGCCCGCAATTTGGGCAATGCGGATGACCAATGCGGGCAAAGAGCAATCTAAGATAATCGTAAATTTCAGTTACAGTACCTACAGTAGATCTTGGATTATGAGAAGTTGATTTTTGATCAATGGAGATCGCAGGAGATAAGCCCTCGATAAGGTCTACGTCTGGCTTTTTCATGATACCCAGGAACTGCCTTGCATATGAAGATAGGCTTTCTACATACCTTCTCTGTCCTTCTGCGTATATCGTGTCAAACGCAAGCGAAGACTTACCGGATCCTGAAAGTCCGGTGAAAACAACAAGCTTGTTCTTCGGAATTTCAACACTTATGTTTTTGAGGTTATGCTCCCTAGCACCTTT
>JBBUBI010000065.1:0-1549 GCA_038058335.1 Patescibacteria group bacterium | reverse complement strand
TACTATTATAGAGGAAATTTCGAAGTAGGACAAGAAGATGAGAGTAGCTTAGGCAGGAAACTGTTGTAAATTTGCCAAAACTCTCATAGCCAAATTATTTACATCATTTCTGG
Source organism: Patescibacteria group bacterium (assembly GCA_038058335.1). Taxonomy (GTDB): domain Bacteria; phylum Patescibacteriota; class Microgenomatia; order Levybacterales; family UBA12049; genus JBBTVO01. The sequence continues at coordinate 1,436 of JBBUBI010000065.1, read as the reverse complement.
CTATTTGATGACCAGCATCTTTATTTGGTTTGAATGTGTAACGATTTAAACCTGTTATTTTCTCGTTGTTCCAAATTCCCCATGGCAATTTATTCATCCCAATATAAATTACTGTATCAGGTGAAAAAACCCATTTGAATGACTCTTCATCAATCATGCAGCCTACGATAGCTATGTCTATAGCTTCGTAGTCTCTTTTTCTTAGGGTCTTGTGTAGTTTCATAACGGTATTTCCATGAGCTGAATATTCTGTAGCTATTAACACTTTTCTAGATTTAGCGCTAAAATTATTAACTATACAATCAAATCGCTCGAGTCCGGTAGGTTTTGAAATGAAAACTAAATCAGGGTTTTTCTGATCTTCTGATAAGAAAGCAAGAATTTTTCTTAATGCAAGAGCTGGTATTCTTCCACTGGTATCATCGCATACGATTAAATCATAGGTCACTCCAGAGTCTTTTATTTGACTTGCGATATTGGTTAAAGGTTTTTCTAGTCCTGCTATTTCGGGGTGTATTATTTCTCCAAAAACCGGAACAACAGGCATTCGTTCAGTTTCTTGTGTCATGGGCGGATTCTAGCAGAATATGTCTAAAAATTCAAAATTGTGTGAGTCGCCAGGGACTTGGTTCGACGCACTCACCATAAACTTCTCGTCCCTGTCTGCTTCACCAATCTCAGAGTAGTTTACACTGAGCTTGCCGAAATGTGAGTCGCCAGGGACTCGAACCCTGAACCCAAAGCTTAAAAGGCTTTTGCTCTGCCAGTTGAGCTAGCGACCCACGTATGGGTAATTATATCAACATGGCTTAAGCTTGACAAGACAACTATTAAATTATAGTATCTAACCAGACTTCATGACAGCAGAAAATAAACCGCCTATCCCGGAACATTCTTTAAATCCCCAGGCGACTCCTTCAAAAGATCAAGATCCATTTATTCCAAGGTTTAGTTTGACTACAAGCATAGAGAAGATATCGAGAGACAGAGATATTAATCGCGAGAATTACATTGAATTTGCAGAAAATTTGGACAAATATTTAATTGAAATGGCGAATGCAGAAGGGCTGCTAGCTTTCGGAATAGTAGCTGTTTCAAGCAGCGAGGGCTTAGCAGATTTCATAACGCCAAAGGGCGGATATGCAGTAGATGCAGTATCATATTGGGAAGTACCTCAAAAGCCATGGGAACGCGATGGAGAGTGGGACGATTTAGAAGGAGATAATAGCTATATAGTTCCTGCATTTTTTCAATCTTATTCAAAGATTGATTATCCGACTTTGGAATGGTTTCACGCTGCATTAGCAAACGAAACAAGTAGATCAAAATTTACAGAAACTGCTGAACATTGTGAATTTTGGGGACTGGTTACGACTGATGAGTTGAGAAAAGAACTTACGATTCAGCAGAGTGCTCATCCAGGAATCTAACGAACT
>JBBUBI010000064.1:0-3919 GCA_038058335.1 Patescibacteria group bacterium | reverse complement strand
GGTTTCCGCGAGTTACCTGATGTCCAAAATGGCATCCTGCCTCAAGAAGTTCTTCAAGTGTAATTTCTCTCATAAGTTCTTTCCCTGCCCGCCTAAAAATGCTCTTTGAGCCGCAGTTCAAATGAACTAAGGCGAAAAGTAAATATTGGCGGGTCGCCTCCATCCGAAATAGTCTTTTGACCAGAACTTAAAACTCGGATGTGTGTATTTACCCCTCCGAAGCTTTAGCAAAGGAGGACAGTGATTAATGATACTATAAATTAATTCAAAAAACAACAGCAAAAACTTGACAGTAATTTAAAACAAAAGTACCATAAGTTAGATGCTAATGAAAACCTCCAAAGGCGGTATTGAAATTATTATCTTGCTTATTATAATTTTCGCAAGCTTTGCTTTTGTCGGAGGCTTCTCGCCTGTTAAAAGAAACTCTTCTTCTAACAATAAAGCCGTTATAGTAAGAGACATACTCTTATCGTCACCTGGCTATACCTTGCAATTAAAAAATCTTTCTGCGGTTACTCCAACTCCCATCCCCACCCCGAGCAACTCCTGCAATCACGACAACGGAATCCCCAACGATCCCTCCTGCAAGGGATGTGAAAATGCTTGGCTGGTTGAGTGTAGGAATGAACAGTGCGCCAAGCTCTGGCCAACCGCTTTTGAGCCGAGTGGTAGCTCTTCCTGCGAATCATGTATTAACTATGGTACTTACTCTATTTGCTACGGCAAAGGGATGTTTGATGGTTGGTGCAGCAAGACCGGAATTGCCAAAACCGACGGAGTTTACTGCATAGGCAAACCTGTTATTTATCTTTATCCTACAAAAAAAACAACAGTTGATGTAAAGGTTGATATTCCGGGAAAAATTATCGAAAGCGATCCTCTTTATCCAAGCGGCGGATGGAAAGATGTAGAAGCATATCCTGATGGTAAATTGATATACAAAGGAAGGCAGTATCATGAATTGTATTATGAGTCTGCCGTATCAAAGATTAATCCTCCCGAGAATGGCTTAGTTGTTACAAAAAATAATATTGAGAAAACGCTGAAAGATTTGACAACAAGATTAGGTTTAATTTCTTTTGAACAAAAAGAACTTGTAGATTATTGGCTTCCAAAACTTAATGAATTAAATTCTCCTTATCTTCTAATCTCTGTTATCGATCAAAAAGAAAAAGAAAGAATAGATCATGTAGAAATAACTCCTGCACCAGATACTAAAATAGAGTTTCTTCTCTACTTTAAGCCCCTTGATAAACCTATTGATATAAAACCCTTAGAGCTTTTAGAAATTCCAAAAAGAATAGGTTTTACCTCTGTTGAATGGGGCGGAACAATAGATAATAATTAATAACCCGGGGATGTTTTAAATCCTAAAACAATCTTTTGGAGCAGCTGTTCGGCATCGCTATTTTCGTTATTACTCACATAAGTCAATTGAAGCTTATAAACCCTGTTTTGATATGTAAAAATAACAGCGGTTTCCCTTAAAGATGCTTCGCCGTTTGAAATTAGACCTTTATATACAACTGCGGGGATATTAAAAACTGTCGTCTGGTTTCTTTGATATCCTAAGGCGGAAAAAACATTTTCAACAGCGCTTTGGGAAGCAACCAATGCATCATAAGTTTGAATTTCTATAACGGTATTTAAAGAATCCTGGGTTTGGGGTTTAAGAATAAGAGATGTTCCTCCTCCGGGTATTTGTCCCTCTTCATGAGAATAAGAATCAGGATAGCTTATGGAATAATAAGAATTTTTATATGTAAGCGGTTTCCCCGTAAAAGAAGTCTTTTCTATTGGCTGCAGGGGCATGGAAGAAGGCTGGACGGCTTCCCCGGGGAAACTTTGTTTATTATTCTGAGAAGGAGTTGTCAGGAAATATAAAATCGCAAGAATAATTAAAAAAATAATGCTCCCCAAAACAGTAATCACTACTTTCTCTCTCGTGCCCTTCTCAGAAAAAGATACTAGAAGATTATCCATATAAACATTACGGAACTGGAAATTTAGCGCAGAATTCCTTTATTTCCCCATTAATTTCCAAAAGCTTCTTATTTTCTCTTACTCTTCTTCGAAACTCTTTCCAAAAATAACTTCTGCTTTCTTTTTCTTTTGGTAATTCATCTCCTTTTATTTCTTCTGTAACATTGTTAATCCATTTTGCGATTTTTACCATTTCTTTTTCGCGCATGTCTCGGGTTGTAATTGCAGGTGTTCCAAGACGAATTCCCGAAGGATAAAACGGCGGCATCGGATCATTTGGTACGGCATTTTTGTTAACAACTATTCCCGCAATTTCCAGGGCAAAAGCTGCCAAAGCGCCGTTTACCTTTTTATTTGAAAGATCAATCAATAATAGATGGTTATCTGTTCCTCCGCTTACAAGATTGAACTTATATTTCTTAAGCTCTTCTGCGAGAACTTTTGCATTTTTTACGATCTGTTTGACGTATATTTTGAATGATGGCCCAGAAGCTTCCAAAAGAGAAACTGCAATTGCCGCTGTTTGATTATCATGAGGTCCACCCTGCAATCCTGGAAATACTGCTTTATCAATCTTTTCCGTTAGTTCTGAATCTTTTTTTAGTCCTTTTTCTGTCACCATTATCATTGCACCTCTTGGACCCCTTAAAGTCTTATGGGTCGTTGTCATCATAATGTGAACAAAAGGAACAGGATTTGGATGTGCTCCTCCAACGATAAGTCCCGCGATATGAGAAATATCTGCCAGTAAATACGCATCGATACTGTCTGCAATTTCTCCGAATTTTTTAAAATCTATAATCCGGGGATATGCCGTTGCTCCGCAAACAATAATTTTTGGTTTTTCTTTTAAGGCAAGTTTTTCAACTTCGCCATAATCGATTAATCCGTTTTTATCCAAATAATATGGCACTGCTTTGAAATATTTCCCCGAAATTGAAACAGGCGATCCGTGCGTTAAGTGCCCTCCAAAAGCCAAGGAAAGTCCCATAATTTTATCTTCGAAAGGCTTAAGTAAAGCAAGATAAACTGCGGTATTTGCCGGACTTCCGGAATAAGGCTGAGCATTCACGTGCGGCACGCCGAATAGTTTTTTTGCCCGCTCCTGCGCCAAAATCTCGACCGAATCTATTACTTTATTTCCCTGATAATATCGCCTCGAAGGATATCCTTCGGAATATTTATTTGTAAGAACACTTCCTAAAGCCTCCATTACAGCTTTTGAAGTATAATTTTCAGAAGGAATCATCTCCAAAACTTCCTCCTGTCTTTTTTCTTCCTCTTTTATTAAATTGTAAGTCTGCGGATCTGTTGCCTTTAAATGTTTCATATTTATAAATGGTGCGGAAGTCCCGCCATGGCGGGGCGACCTGCGCACTAACTCAAATTTATTCTCCCCTTTCTAAATCTACAAATTTATATTTTATTCCTTTTGACTCTCCTTCTTCTTCGCTAATAACTTTTCTAAACTGCGAATAATCCGGAAAAAAAGTATCGGCGCCATAGTCTCCCTGAACCTTAGTCAAGTATATTATATCTACAACGCCCATATCAATCGCTTGTTGAAAAATCTGTGCTCCGCCGATTATAAAAATCTCACTTTGTTCATTCTCTTTTGCCTCAGAAAGTGCCTCTTCAAGCGATGTATTTATGCTTACCCCTTCTGCCTTAAAATCGGGATTGCGGGTTATAACCATATTTATTCTATCAGGCAAAGGTTTACCGGTATAGCTTAAGATTGACTCAAAAGTTTTTCGTCCCATTATAATAGTATGCCCGCTAGTAAGCTTCTTAAATCTTTTTAAGTCTTCCGGTATGTGCCATGGCAATCTATTATTCTTCCCGATCCCCCGCTTATCATCCATGGCAACAATAATACTAACTTTGAGCTCAGTCATTGCAATTATGCCTTAAAACCAGTATATTATATAAC
>JBBUBI010000063.1:0-3279 GCA_038058335.1 Patescibacteria group bacterium | reverse complement strand
TATATTGAACTGCACCCTCAGAAGAAAGTGTTACCGATGTCCCCATCCTGTACATTGCATTGACAATTCTTTTTCTGGTGTTAAAATAAATCTAAATAATATGAGCAGAGCAGAAAGAATTTATGTTCCAGACACACGAACACCAGAGCAATATCAGGAAGATTTAGCTAAGCTACAATCAGATGAAGAAGTTCGTAAGGCATTAAGGAGAGACGCAATAGAAACTATAGCAGATTTTGCAGCAAAGGTAACTCCGCAAAGAGGACTTTCCGAGACCATAGGAAATATAGTAGTTAAAACTACCCCCTTGCAAGGGTAAGACCCCAGACGCTTTCTGCTCCACTGCGCTTTAAAACCCGACCTGTTTCAAGAAGCGTTGATCCTGTCGTAAAAACATCATCCACTAGAAATATTTGCTTATTTTTAATTTGGGCTTTAAGCTTTGAATCAACTTCAAACGCATCTTTAAGATTTTTTAATCTTTCTTCCCGCTTGAGATTTGCCTGTGGCTTGGTATTTTTTATTCTTTTCAAAGCATTAATCATGGGTAAATTTAATCTTTGCGATAATTCTTTGGCCAAAATCTCCGAATGATTATATCCTCTTTTTCGCTCTCTTGAATGGTAAAGCGGGACAGGGACAAGAGCGGCGTCTGGCTTTAATACTTTATGAAACTCTTCCTTCTGAATAAGTCCTTCATAGAATAAATCACTCATAACTTTCTTCAGCCCTGAGAGGTACGGATCGTACTTAAACTTAATAATCAGCTTTTTCGCAACTCCGCGATACGCAATGCTTGAAAACACTCCATCAATCGTAAATTTGCCTTTACATTTTGAGTGAGTCGAGCCGTTAAAGGAAGGCAAATTACACACTGCGCAGATTTTGTCTACATCAAATGAGAGAAATGTAAAACACTTGGCACAAATAAAATCCCCGATCTTGCGGCAATTTATGCAATATTTTGGAAAAATAATATCTAGCAGATCCATAGGTAAAGTGTAGCAAAGATGGGACTAGTGAGGTATAATACAGTGGTCAATTGTTAACTGTTACAAGTTAATTGTAGATTGTTAATTTGGAGGGGTCGCATAGTCTGGTCCATTGCGGGAGTTTGCTAAATTCCTGAGCCGTAAGGCTCACGCGGGTTCGAATCCCGCTCCCTCCGCACCCAGTTTAGTTAATTGTAAATTGTTTAATGTTAATTGTTAACCAGGAGAGGTCGCATAGTGGACTAGTGCGGCGGTCTTGAAAACCGCTGAGGGCGCAAGCTCTCCGTGGGTTCGAATCCCACCCTCTCCGCATTGACTTCTATACTCTAAATAATATAAATTAAACTTATGTCTGCCCAAGAAAAACAAGAAGAATTTTTACCAAAAGAGCCAAAAGACTTACCAACTCCACCGCTTGATTTACCTGCTCCTCATTCAGAAAATTCAAGCCATGCACAAGTAAGGACTCTGCTTTCGTGGCATGCCCCAGGCAGACCTTTCCGCAAGAGAACCAAACAATATTATCTGACTGCGCTTCTTATCATGCTTCTAGTACAAATAATCCTATTCCTGTTCTCACAATACATTCTTATGATCGTAGTTCTTTCGCTTGTTTTTGTTTCATTTGTACTGGCATCAGTTCCTCCACATGATTTTCACTATCGAATAAGCTCGGAGGGAATTACCGTTGAGGATCATTTCTTCCTTTGGCAGGAGCTTTATGATTTCTATTTCAAGAAAGTTGAAGGATCAGATGTATTGCACATACGCACAAAAGCATTTATACCAGGAATCCTAATTATTTCTCTCGGAGAAATTGACGTAGAACACGCCAAAGCTGTCGTCCTCCCTTATCTGCCTTATAGAGAATTTGTAAAACCTACTTTTATGGAATCCTCAGGTGAATGGCTCTCCCGAAACTTCCCCCTCGAAGCTACTTCCTAATTTGCGCGCTTGAGTGGAATCGAACCACCAACCTTTGGATCCGCAATCCAATGCTCTGTCCATTGAGCTACAAGCGCATTTAAAACAACTTAAATAAATAGCCTATGAACTTCCTCCAAGATATTTTTCTTAGCTTTGTCATTCAATATTCCTGCGGTTTTTTTTATAATTGAAGTGTCAGCCGTAAATAATTTATCGATTCTAACAAAACTTTCTATCGGAAGGCCTCCTTTAGTAAAATCCGACTTTTTTATACGTATTGCTTTTTTGCTTGAATAAGGCTTAGAAGTAATTTGACACAAAATAAGATTACCAAATTCTGCATGCGCTAAGACCAAAGCAGGACGTATTTTCTTTCCTTTTAAATCTGAGAAGGGGAATGCAACCAGAACTACACTTCCTATTACAAATTTTCCCATGCCTTATCCTCTTCAGGTCTGTTCCAATCAGTCCCGAGTGCTTTTTCAGACAAAATTAACGCATCTTCTCTTGAACCTTTTTTTCTAGGAAGCGCGATGATTTTTATTTCTCCTTTTTTTACTCGCAATTCAACCTCTTCTCCCAAACCGCTTTCTGCAAGAAGTGGCTTTGGAATGCGTATGCCGCGGGAGTTTCCTATTGAAATAAGTGTAGTAGTCATAGTAATTACATTGTAAGCACATTTGTAAAAAATGTCAACGTGCGGAGGGAGGGGGATTCGAACCCCCGATAACCTTGCGGTCATACACGCTTTCCAAGCGTGCGCACTAGTCCACTATGCGATCCCTCCAATATCAAATTCGAAATTCAAAATTTCAAATCCGAGATAAATTCTAAAATCTTAAATTCCAACTATACGCTAAGCGCTATTTTCTATTTCCTGCTTGGCTTCTTTCCAAACTTCTTTGTCTGATTTATATGTTAATCTTCCCATAACTTCCTCCTGCGGAATCCATACTACTCTTTCCATTTCATCATCATGTATACCGGTATCAATCTTGAATTTCATCAAAAAATAATAAACCGTTTTTTTTATTTTTACTCGTCCTGAGCCAGCTTTCCCTGAGCCTGCCTGCAGTGAGCCTGCCTGCAGTGAGCTTGTCGAATCTGTCGAATGGGTCGAAGGATCGTCCTCCCAATTATACCAATAAGTTACAGGTTTTATAGGCTTAAGTATTTCTCCTATTATTCCTGTCTCTTCCTGAACTTCCCGAAGAGCAGCGTCTTCTTTTGTTTCTTTCTTATCTTTATCGATCAGCCCTTTTGGGAAAACCCAACCGTGATGATAAGAATGCTGAGCTACAAGTATCTCTAATTTATTAGCTTTCTCTCTGTAGACTACTCCACCTGCTGAAAATTCAAA
>JBBUBI010000062.1:0-5396 GCA_038058335.1 Patescibacteria group bacterium | reverse complement strand
AGTGAATGAGCAAGAATTGCGTCTTGAGGAGATTCAAAAACAGGCATATTTTCCTTTTTCAGGCTTGCATCGATACTGGTAAGATAAAACACTCCGACTGCCATTTCCTTATTCGGAAGAGTTATCGGGCTTCCGTCTGCGGGCTTGAGAAGATTGTGTCTTGGCATCATAAGATTTATAGCTTCTTCCTTAGCCATTGTAGACAAAGGGATATGCACCGCCATCTGATCACCGTCAAAATCCGCATTGTAACCTGCACAGACACAAGGATGAAGGCTTATTGCTGCTCCTTCAATTAGAACTGGGAAGAATGCTTGAATTCCAAGCTTATGAAGCGTGGGTGCACGATTTAGAAGAACAGGATGATTTTTGGTAATCTCCTCAAGTATGTCAAAAACCTCAGGCGGCCTCTTCTCGATAAATCTTTTTGCTGACTTAATATTTGGAGCAAAACCCCTTAATATAACTTCCCGAAGGACAAACGGCTTGAACATCTCAAGCGCCATTTCTTTGGGTAGCCCGCACTGAGAAAGAGAAAGCTGAGGACCTGCGACGATGACCGAACGTCCGGAGTAATCAACTCTTTTTCCAAGCAGATTTTGTCTAAATCTTCCCTGTTTTCCGCGAAGCATGTCTGAAAGTGATCTTAGAGGTGAGGATACAACCTGTGAAGTTCTCTGAGATGCGTCAATTAGAGCATCTACTGATTCTTGAAGCATTCTTTTTTCATTTCGCAGAATGATTTCAGGCGCACCCAATGAAATTAGATGTTTTAATCTGTTATTTCTGTTGATAACTCTTCTGTATAAATCATTGAGATCTGAAGTTGCAAACCTTCCTCCTGCAAGCTGTACCATCGGACGAAGATCAGGCGGAAGAACAGGGAGAACTGTAATGATCATAGCTGCAGGCTGGACTCCTGCTTTTCTCATTGATTCTATTAATCTTAATCTTTTAATTAGCTTGAGATATTTCTGTCCCTTTGACTTCTCAGCTTCAGCCCTGAGCTTCACAATTAGCTCTGAGAGATCTAGCTTATTAAGCAGTTCGAGGACTCCTTCGGCACCAGTCTTCATCGTGAAGAAAACCGGTATATCGTACTCTAAGATCTTGAAGTACTCATCTTCCGATAAGACAGCACCTACTTTTAAGTTCTTTATAAGCCTTGATAAAGCATCGTAAATCTCATCAATTTTCTTTTCTTCCTCAGTAAGTCTTTCTGTGAGCGCGGCGAGCTTTTGTCTTTCGGTCAAATCAAGCTCCTGTTGTACCAGCTTCTTTTGTTCTTCCTTTAGCTTTCCTGCTGCTACGTCTTTTTTCTTTTTTTCAATTTCCTCCTTGACTGTTTTCTCTTCAACTGAAATTTCATCTTTTTGCTGCTTTTTTCTGACATCAATGTTTTTAAGAAATACAGAGAGAGCTTCCTTTTTCTTCTCTTCATCAATATTTACGACCAGAAATGAAGCATAATAAATTACAGATTCAAGACTTCTCTGCGACATATCGAGTATCAGAGACAGAGGAGACGTTGAGCCTTTGAAAAACCAAACATGAGAAACAGGAGCAGCAAGAATTATATGGCCCATTCTCTCGCGTCTTACCCTTGAAGTGGTTACTTCTACTCCGCATTTATCACATATAACTCCTCTGTGTCTTATTCTTTTGTATTTTCCGCAATAACATTCCCAATCTTTTGTGGGTCCGAAAATTCTTTCGTCGAATAATCCGTCTTTTTCAGGCCTTAGGGTTCTATAGTTTATAGTCTCAGGCTTGGTTATTTCTCCATAAGACCAGGAGAGAATATCGTCTTTATTTGCAAGGACAATTTTCAAGGATTTGAAATCCAAAATTGTGATGTCTTTCATTTTTTTGTTATCGTTTGCTCTGCTATTGTCGTTATTCATTTACTCCTCCTTCTACAATTGGTGCTTCTTCTTCCCCAGCGGTTCCTGTAACTACGACATCCTCAGTCCCAACCGCACCTTCTACTGCTCCAAGTTCTTTCTCAAACTCTTTAACTACTTCATCTGTCTTCTCCGAATCTGCAGGAGCTTCATCTATCGGCTTTATTTCTTCTGCCACATCGGGGAGTGCAACGCTGACTGATTGAGATGGAATACTTACTCCCTGAGCCATGACATTTATACCGAGCGCTGCAAGTTCTTTTATCAAAACCCTGAATGATTCAGGAACTTTTGGAGTTGGGATCTCCGTATCTTTGACAATCGCCTCAAACGCCTTGGCTCTTCCTACCACGTCATCAGATTTAATTGTGAGCATTTCCTGAAGAATGAATCTTGCCCGATGTGCTTCGAGTGCCCAAACTTCCATCTCTCCAAGTCTCTGTCCACCCATCTGAGCCTTTCCTCCAAGAGGCTGCTGAGTGACAAGTGAGTATGGACCAGTAGATCTTGCGTGAGTCTTGTCTTCAACCATGTGGATAAGTTTCATAATATACTCTATTCCTACAACCACACGGTTTTCATATTTCTCTCCGGTTCTTCCATCATATAACGTCGCTTTTCCATCTTCCGGAAGCTTAGCAAGCTTAAGGAATGAAATAATACGATCCTCTCCTGCTTTTTCAAAAACAGGAAGTCCTACCTTTATATCAAGCTTATGAGCAGCCCATCCAAGATGCGCCTCAAGAAGCTGACCAAGATTCATACGGGCAAGCACGCTGATTGGGGAAATCAAAATATCCACAGGCATTCCGTCTGAAAGATAAGGCATATCCTCCTGAGGAAGTATTTTTGAAATAACACCCTTGTTTCCGTGTCTTCCAGCAAGCTTATCTCCGACCGTAACGTGCCTGAATTGCGCAACTTCAACGATAATCTTTTTAAGAGTCCCCGGTTCAAGCTCGTCTCCTTTTTTTCTATCAAGTACATGGATATTGATTACAGTTCCTCTTTCTCCGTTTGGAACTCTTAGAGACGTATCCCTTACTTCTCTTGCCTGTTCTCCAAAGATTGCACGAAGCAATCTTTCCTCCGCAGTAAGCTCTGTCTCGCCTTTTGGAGCGATTTTACCTACAAGAATATCTCCCGGACCAACTTCACTTCCGACAACTACAACTCCATCCTCATCCAAATTTGCCAAATCTTCCTCTGATACATTTGGTATATCTCGTGTAGTTTCTTCTGCTCCGAGTTTTGTATCAACTACTGCTGCTTCATATTTTTCTATGTGGATCGAGGAGAGTATGTCTTCTTTAACTAATCTGTCGGAGATAACAATAGCATCTTCATATCCAAGTCCGTCGAGCGATGCGTATGCAATTACAAGATTTTTTCCGAGAGCAAGCTCCCCTTTGTCAGACGCAGGCCCATCAATTAGTAAATCACCTTTTTTTATTTTTTGTCCAGGAACTACCATGGCTCTTTGTGTATATGCAGTCGCCTGAGAACTTCTCCTGAATGAGTCAATTGGATAAGTTGCTTCAAGCTTGTCCTTGCCTTTAATGCTAATTCTTGTGGCGTCTGCGTATGTAATTTCTCCGTCAAACTGCGCCCTGACTACTCTTCCCATTACTTCTGAGACCGCCTGTTCCATACCGGTTCCGACTGTCGGGCTTTCAGAGCATACCAAGGGAACTGCCTGACACTGCATGTGAGTACCCATCAGAGCTCTGTTTGCCTCATCATGAGAGACAAATGGTATTAGAGATGCTGCGGATCCGACAACTTGACGCGGAACTACATCGACAAATTCTATTCTTTCTTTTTCTGTCTCTATAAATTCTCCTTTATATCTTGCTGGTACTCGGTCTTCAATAATAGTTCCATCCTTAGCAAGTGCGCCTGCATGAGTTATGTAGTAATTTCTTTCATCATCTGCAGTCATATACACTATTTCATCGCTTGCTTTGGAAACTGATTTTCCACCCTTTTTTGTATGAACCAATTTTCTGTAAGGGGTCTCAAGAAACCCAAAATTATTTATTTTTGTGTACAAAGCAAGGTAAGTAACAAGTCCGATGTTTGGCCCTTCAGGGCTTCTGATAGGACAAATTCTTCCATATTGAGAACTATTGATATCACGGATTGAGAAGGCTGCTCTTTCACGCGATATTCCGCCGGTACCCATAACAGTCAGGCGATTTAAGTTATCTATTTCAGAAAGCGGATTGGTCTGATCAAGAATTGTTGAAAGCTGTGAAGTTCTGAAGAATTCATTGATAGACGCCATTATAGGACGGGCATTAATAAGCGAAGAAATAGTTACTGGAATATCGGGCTGGATAAGGCTCATTCTCTCCTTGATGCTTCTTTCAAGCCTAAGAATTCCGACTCTAAATGCATTGGTTGCTACAAGCTCTCCGACTCTTCTGATACGTCTATTTGCAAGACTGTCGATATCATCAACGCCGTCTTTTCCTCGAGCAAGCTCAATAAGGAAGCTTATTGCTCCGATAATATCATCAATAGAAAGAACTCTTTCGCTTGAAGGGGTAAATCCGGGGGTATCATTGAGCTTTTTATTCATCTTATATCGTCCTACCTTACCCAAGTCGTAACGCCTGTTGTTGAAAAACGTTCCATAGAAAGATTCTTTTATTTTGTCTATTACAATCGGCTCACCGGGGTGCATCTTTTTGAATATCTCTATTAATGCTTCCTGTGAATCCGGAGTTTCGTCTTTCTTGAGTGTGTTTTCTACAAAAGAGGTCTTTCCGTCGGCTTCAAGATCCTTGAATTTTTCCCGAATATCATCGTTTGAAGAAATGCCGATTGCCCTGAGGAATGTAGAAACCAAAAACTTCCTTCGTCTATCGATTCTTACAGTAATTGTTTCGTGCCTTGTGGTCGTAAATTCAAGCCATGATCCATGAACGGGCCGAATTTCTGCAGAATAAATTTTCTTTCCTGTGACATTATCCTGAAGTGCTGTAAAAAATACTCCGGGAGATCTGACGAGCTGACTTACTATAGTTCTCTCAACACCATTTATGATAAACGTGCCTCTCTCTGTCATCTGAGGAATATCTCCGAGGAAAACTTCCTGTTTTATAGTCTTATCTGTTTTTTTGTTTATGAGTTCTGCTTTGACATAAAGAGGAGCATCGAATGTAAGTCCTTTTGAAATCGAGACATCGTGCGAATTAGTAGGAGCACCTATGCGGTATTCTTTGAAGGTCAGCGTCCAGTTCTTCTCAGTAAAATCATCCACAGGAGAAACTTCCTGTATAATTTCGCCTATTCCTTCTTCTACAAACCACTTGTATGATTCTTTTTGAGCTGCAAGTAAGTCTAATTTTGGAAGATTGGGGTATGCATCTCCCCAGTTTTGTCTAATAATGTCACTATTAACCTTATCTGATTTTGGCATTGGATAAATTCGTTTTACTAACAAAAAAAATACAAAAGGCGTGACCCTTTTTCTTTTAATTGATC
>JBBUBI010000061.1:0-7670 GCA_038058335.1 Patescibacteria group bacterium | reverse complement strand
TTTTAGCCGTATCGGGTTTTTCCGCAAGAAACATCTTGGTCGCTTCTTTTCCTTGACCAAGCATTAATTCTCCATATTTATAAAACGCTCCTGATTTATCAATTACTCCCATCTCCGTTCCGACGTCCACAATTCCGCCCTCTTTTGAAATCCCGGTTTCTGCCATTACATCAAACTCGGCAATCCGGAAAGGAGCCGCCACTTTATTCTTGACAACTTTCACTCTATGTCTAGTACCGATGACTTTATCACCGTCTTTAAGAGTTTCTATTTTTCTGCTATCAAGTCTTACCGATGCATAAAATTTAAGAGCAAGTCCGCCGGTTGTGGTCTCGGGATTACCAAACATTACTCCAATTTTTTGCCTCAATTGATTGGTAAATATTACAATAGTTTTTGATTTGGAAATTACCCCCGTAAGCTTTCTTAAAGCTTGAGACATAAGTCTTGCATGAAGACCCATCATCGCATCTCCCATCTCTCCTTCAATCTCAGCGCGCGGAACCAGTGCCGCAACAGAGTCAATAACTAAAACATCAATTCCGCCCGATCTTATTAAACTCTCTGCAATTTCCAAAGCCTGCTCTCCTGTATCGGGCTGAGAGATCAAAAGCTCGTCAAGTTTTACTCCAAGTTTTTGTGCCCATAAAGGATCCATTGCATGCTCTGCATCAATAAATGCTGCAACTCCTCCCGTCTTTTGGGCCTGGGCAATTATAGAAAGACAAACTGTTGTTTTACCTGATGCTTCCGGACCAAAAATTTCCACTATTCTGCCCCTTGGCAATCCTCCAACTCCAAGTGCCAAATCAAGGGGAAGACACCCTGTAGAGATTACTGAGATATCAAATTTCTGACCCGAATCCCCAAAGCGCATAATAGATCCCCGTCCGTATTGTTTTTCAATTTGGTCCATCGCAAGTCTAATTGCATCAAGTTTTTTTGAGGATTCTGTAGGGCCGTTTGGAGTAGTTTTTGGAGGATTGGATGACCTTGCCATGACAGACCAATTGTAACAATTATATGTTAAAATACAAGAGGTAAAACGGGATGTAGTATAGTGGTAGTACGCCGCGCTGGGGGTGCGGTAGTCCGTGTTCGATTCACGGCATCCCGACTCTTCGGCTAAATCTGCTCCCTAAAAAATTATGAAAAAAAATATCAAAAATATCTTTGATAAGTATCCAAAACTAAAATCAATTCCGGAAGATAAATTTCCCCAGCATCTTCTTATAATTCCTGATGGCAATGGGAGATGGGCGAAGAAGCATGGCAAGTCCACATTTGAAGGTCACAGAAAAGGTGCTGAAGTACTCAAAAAAGTCCTAAATGATTTACAACAGCTTCCTATTAAATATGTAACCGTTTGGGGATTTTCTTCTGACAACCGGAAAAGAGATTCACGAGAAATTACAGGACTTATGAAGATTTTTCAATTATATATAAAAAAAGAACTTAATCAATTAATGAAAAATGATAAAAAATTCATTCATCTTGGGCGAAAAGACAGATTCTCTGAAAGTTTAAATAAATTACTTGATAATTCCGAAAAGAAAACTTCAGAAGGGAAGAACGGATATTTTTGCCTAGCTTTAGATTTCTCAGGAGAAGATCAGGAAATCAGAATAATTGAGAAAGCAAGGGAGTTACCCAAGCAAACTAAAACTACACCCGAAGTATTGAGAAAATTAAGAGACGGCAAGGGAGAAATTCCGCCTGCTGATCTTGTCATAAGAACATCAGGCGAGCAAAGACTCTCAGGGCTCGGTTGGCTAGGAGATTATGCAGAGTTTTATCCTATTAAAAAACTTCTTCCTGATACAACCCCCGAGGATTTCGCAAAAGGGGTTATCGAATATTCAAAACGCGATCGAAGATTTGGAGAAAGAAAAAACTGATGCAACTTAAAGAATTCAAGGATAAATTTGATCCTCTTTTGATTGAATTTATAGAAAAAAAAATAAAACTACTACAAATCTATAAAAGTCCGGATTTAACCAAATGCTTGTCCCATTTAAAAAAACTCTTAGGAAGTGGAAAAAGAATAAGACCATACCTTTCTTTCCTAAGCTATAAAGCTTATGGAGGCACAAAAGATAAGGACATGATGAAACTTCTTGTCTTTATGGAAATTTTCCATGCATTTTGTCTTGTGCATGATGACATAATGGATAAAGCAGACAAGAGACACGGAATTGAAACATTTCATATGCTGATTAAACCACCTTCTCTTGGAAACTCTATAGCAATTCTTATAGGAGATTTTTTGTTTAGTTGGGCGTTTGAAATTTTACTTACAAATAAAGACTTCGACCAAGAAAAACTTGAGAGGACAAAAGAAATTTTTCTCAAGATGATCGACGAGGTAATTACTGGACAGTTTATAGACATAAATCTTACGGGGAAGAAAACTTCGACAGAGGAAGAAATTTATCAAAAGATGTTTTTAAAAACTGCAAGTTATTCATTTATAAGACCTCTGATGATTGGAAAAGCCTTGGTAGGAGAAATTAAAGATGAAAAGTTTTTTCAAGAGTTTGGGAAATCGCTTGGATTTGCTTTTCAGATACAAGATGATCTTTTTGATATTATTTATGACACAGATGAAATTTTTAAAAGCTCTTTCAATGATGTACAACAGCGCCAACACACAATATTCACAAATTATATCTTTGAAAAAGGAACAAATAAACAGAAAACAGTTTTACAAACATATTTCGGAAAAAAGATTGAAGATAAAGATAAAAATAAATTAATAAAAATTTTTAATGATAGCAAATCTTTAGAATATGGGAAAAAGCTTATAAAAGGTAATTTGGAAAAAGCAAAAAAATTATTGAAAGAAGAAAGTATGATAGATACTTATAAAAATAACTTACTTGAGTTTATAGATATTCTTAATCAGAGGAAATCATGATGAATAGTTATTATAAACAAAAACAAATTATTGCTCAAGTTAATAAAAGTGGAGATGTTATCGGCAAAATTGAGAAATGGGAGGCACACAAAAAAGGTATTCTTCACAAAGCTCTCACAATTGCGCTAATTTATAAAGATCAATTTATTATTCAGCATAGAAAACATCCTGCATTTGATGGTGTTTTTGATATTACCTCATCGTCTCATCAGCTTTTTGTTAATGAAAAGCTTCAATCGACACTCGATGCAGTATATGAAACTCTCAAAAGAGAGTGGAATATCTCTCGAAATGATTTAATTGGTAAACCAAAAAATAATGGAGCAATATATTACAAAACAAAAGATCCCAAAAGTGAATTTATCGAACATGAAGTCTGTGAGATCTTAACAGCTGAATTAAAAAAGTTGCCTAGCCCAAATCTTGAATTTGCTTATGGTTTTTCTCTGGTAAAAAAAGGGGAAATAATGAATAAAAATGGGAGAATTTATCAGTCTCTTGCTCCTTGGGTAAAAAAAGCGATTGCAGAAAATCTTTTGTAAACTCTACCTCTTTGGGGATTGCTTCTTGCGTCTTGCTTTTCCGCCGGTTCCGACTTTTCTTCGCTCTTTAACTCTAGCATCAGTGGTAAGAAGTCCTTTTTTTCTCAAAAGTACTTTATTTTTATCATCAAGCTTAGCAAGAGCTTTGGACATGGCGAGAATTACCGCATCCAGCTGTGAGTTTTCTCCTCCACCCTGAACTTTGATGGTAAATGCATATTTACTTACTGCATCAACAATCTGAAGCGGCTGAATATAATTCAGTCTTGCCAACTCGCCCTTGAAGTATTCACTCGCCTTTTTTCCGTTTACGAAAATGTCGCCTTTCTTGAAATCGTAACTGCTTTTGATCTCCTGATACAACCGCGCACGGGCCGAAGCTTGTTTTCTTCTACCAATAGCGTATATAAAATTAGTGTTCTTTTTAGAATTTATTTTTACTTGTTCTGTATTTTCTGCCATATTATCCTTTTATCTTATCAGCATATGGATGATTATCATCTTCAAAAACAAAAAGCCTGGTAAGCATTCTGTCTCTCAATCTGGTCTGGGGAAGCATTCCTCTTACCGCATGTCTAATTATTTCTTCCGGTTTTGTTTCCATCAATTCCTTGAAAGTTCTCACTTTAAAACCTCCAGGGTATCCCGAATGCCTGTAATATTTCTTATCTGTTTCTTTCTTACCTGTCACTTTTACAAATTTCGCATTTACCACAACTACATTATCTCCGCAGTCAAGATTTCTGACGAAATATGGCTTGCTCTTCCCCATCAGGAAATGCGCAATCGCAACTGACTCTCTTCCCAAAATCTTATCTTTAAGATTAATTAAATGCCAGTCTCTTTTTATTTGTGAAGCCTTAGTTGCTTCGGTTGTTTTTTTCATATTTACTTCTTTTTTGTTTTGCTGTCCGATTTACTTACTTTCTTTGAAACCGCTTTTGCTGCAGAACTTTTTTTCTTTGAAACAGTAGTTTTCTTTAATGATGATTTCCTTTCCTTAGATTCTTTAACTTTTTTTGGCTTTTGAATCTTTATTTGTGAAACTTGAATTATCTGATCTGTCCATTCCATAACCACCATGGATGCGCTATCTGAGATTCTATTTCCCATTCTGATTATCCTTGTGTATCCCCCTGGTCTATCTTTAAATTGCGGAGCAATTACATTAATCATCTTGTCAATTGCTTTCTGATTTAAATGTTCAGATAAGAATCTTCGGGCATCTTCTTCCTTATTCTTGGCAAGCGTCACAAGCTTATCTATCCCAGCTTTTATTGACTTTGCCTTTGCTTCTGTAGTCTTTATCTTTTCATCCAAAACCAATGAAGACATAAGCGCTCTGAAAAGTGCCTTTCTTTCATTAGTATCTCTTTTAAATCTTCTCCCAAAAACATTTTTCCTCATATTTCGACTTTGCTCAATATGACCCTTCGGAAAGCTCTGGGTCATAATAAAAAAGTTGCCTATTCTCAGTTTTGTGTTTCAGCTCCAATCTTCGGTTTTTCTGTTATTCTCCGTATGACTGAAAACTGACCAAAAAAATCTGAAAACTGACAACTGAAAACCGACTGTTTAACTTTGTGAAAGCTCAATGCCTCTGCCTTTTAATTTTTCCTCGATTATTGAAATTGATTTACTTCCCATATTTCTCATTGATATCAGGTCACGTCTTGGAACTGAAAGCAAATCTGCAAATGTTTCAATTCCTCCGTTTCTCAGGCTATTGTAAATTCTAGTAGGTAAATCAAGTTCATCAACGGTTAGCCTGAGGATCGAATCAGAGACAGAAGGCATTGGAGAAACTGTCTCAATTGCTTCAGCTGCTTTAGGATTATAAATTTGAGTAAAATAAGATGAAAGAATTCTTCCGGCTTCATTTAATGCATCTCTAGGAGTGACTGCACCATTTGTCCAAATATCAAGCGTGAGCTTATCTAAATTTGTCTGCCTTCCGACACGGGTTGCCGATATCTCATAATTTACTCTTCTTACTGGTGTGAAAATAGAATCCGTTGGAATCGTACCGACAGTAGATATTTTTCTCTCTTCAGCTAGTGAATACCCCATGCCTCTTTCAACGGTGAATTCTATATCAAGCTTACCCTTTTTATCGCTTAAGTATCCGAGATATTGGTCTTTGTTAGCAAGCTCAACATCTTCTGAGAGTTCAAGATCCGCTGCTGTAATTTTCTTTGGACCTTTTACCGAAAGCTTTATTGTGCTTGAGTCTTTTGAGTTAAGAAGTGTTAGATTAAGCCCTTTAACGTTGAGAAGAAAATCCACTATGTTTTCCTTAAGTCCTGGAACTGTAGAAAACTTATGCTTAACTCCTGAAATTCTTAGAGAAGTAACTGCTGCTCCTGGAATGGATGAGAGCAAAACTCTTCGCAAAGAATTTCCCAAAGTATGACCAAAACCAGGCTCTAAAGGTTCTATTACGAACCTGCCGAAGTCCTTTTCGCTTTTTTCTTCCTTAACTTTTAGAATTGGGTCAAGCATAACTTAGTATTTTAGCACTAACGAGAGTAATATTCAATGATTAATTGCAAATTGAATGGAATCTGTAAATCGTCCTTTTTGGGATATCGCAAAAGCGTACCTTCTTCTTTCTTCTTTTTAAGAAATGGAAGAATCTCTTTTTCCTCATCTGTTTCCAAAAGCAATGATACATTTGTTGATTTTTTAATTTGAGGAGATAAAGAAACTACATCGTCAATCTTCACAGAATAAGAAGGAATATTTACTTTCTTGCCATTTACCAAAACGTGTCCATGTGAAACCAGCTGTCTTGCCATCATTCTTGTTTTTGCATATCCAAGTCTGTAGATTACGTTATCCAGTCTTCGCTCAAGAAGAGACATTAGAATTTCTCCTGTATCTCCTTTTTGCCTAGAAGCAGAGTTGATAAGTATTTTGAACTGTTTCTCCAAAAGTCCGTATGTTACTTTTACCTTTTGCTTTTCGCGAAGCTGAAGACCAAACTCAGAAAGCCTGGAATGTCTTTTTCTTCCATGCTGTCCCGGAGGAATATTTAACCTTCTTTTTAAGCTCGCAGAGCTTTTATCAAGAATGTTAAGTCCTTCTCTTCTTGCCAATTTATGTTTTGGTCCTGTATATCTTGCCATAATTCTCTAGAATTTAGTTACTAGCGACTAGCGTATAGTTTTAAACTAAACGCTAAATGCTAATCTCTATACCCTTCTTTTCTTCTTGGGCCTTGGTCCGTTATGCGGTATTGGTGTTACATCAGAAATAAGAGATATTGACAGCCCTCCAGTGCGTATTGCTCTTAAAGCAGAGTCTCTGCCTGAGCCGGGACCTTTTACAAATACTTCGACTGTTTTTATTCCTTTTTCTATTGACTTTTTTACCGCTCCTTCAACCGCAACTGTCGCCGCGAAAGGAGTTGATTTCCTTGTACCCTTAAATCCCGCTGAACCAGAAGATCCCCATGCGACAGCATCGCCATTATTATTTGTTATGGTTACTAGAGTGTTATTGAATGTGGCGGTAATAAAAACCTTTCCACGTTCTGTGATCGCCACTCCGGTTTTTTTCTTTGCCTTGGTTGTTATTTTTGTAGTTTTTTTGCTTGCCATATTAAATTTAGGTTATGCCCATCTTTGCCGCTACTTCTTTCTTTATAGCACCGATTGTGACTCTTTTACCCCTCTTGGTTCTTGCATTTGATCTCGTTCTTTGTCCTCTTGCTGGAAGCCCCTTTGAGTGCCTTGTGCCCCTATAAGCTCCTACTTCCTTGAGCCTCTTAATGTCGGCTGAAATATCAGCCCTAAGATCACCTTCTACTTTAAAAGTTTCTACGACTTTTTGAATTTTTATCTGTTCTTCTTCTGTGAGACTTTTTGTTCTTCTATCTGCATCAATTCCTGCCTGCTTTAGAATACCGACTACATTATTTCTACCAATGCCATAAAGATAGCTTAAGGCTATGTCTATTCTTTTTTCTTCCGGTAAATTTATTCCTGCTATTCTCATATTATTTTAAAGCTAATCGTCTATTGTCTACCGACTACTGCCAACTCTAATTCCGTAGACTGTAGTCCTTAGTCTATAAGCAAGGCTTCATCCCTGTCTCTGTTTATGCTTTGGGTTTTCACAAAGAATCCGCACAACTCCCTTGCGTCTTATAATTTTGCATTTCATGCATCTTGGTTTTACACTTGCTTGTACCTTCATATTTTTATTAG
>JBBUBI010000060.1:0-1257 GCA_038058335.1 Patescibacteria group bacterium | reverse complement strand
TATTGTCTACAACAAAACCTGCGAAGGATGTCTTGGCTGCTATTGATGCAGCAGATGTTGTACCTGCAAATGCTGAGTTACCTGTTACTCTTAGATTTGCAGAAGATGTGGTAGTTCCGCCTATGAGAAGATCTAAAGTGGAGTTAATGGGAGTAAGAGCACCTGTGTTAGTAGGTATTGTCCAGTAATTAGTACCTAGTGCAAAACTACAGTTATTGCTGTTAAGACAGATTGTTCCATCTGCATTGGGAAAAGTATACGTTCTGTTGGCAGTAAGAGTTGTAGGATTAAGTGTTCCAAAAAATGATGAGGTATCATCTCCGAATACGAGCTCTCCTGTGTTTTGTATTCTGAATCTTGTAGTTCCTCCTGCTGAAGCTGTTAAGATATCTTGTGATTCAGTTTGATCGAATATTGCAAGAGCTTTTCCTAATGCTCCTGATGCAAGATCACGAGTTACATAGAAGGAAGATGGGACATCGGATGCTGTACCAATTCCTACCTTATCAGTTATATCAGTTGGAACAATACTAGTTAGAACAGCGCTCCACTTGGATGCTCCGGATCCGGACCCCGGACACGCCTGCCATGAAGGAGCAAAAGGTGTACCACTTGATGTAAAACATTGACCAGCGACACCTATCGTCGCAGAAGCCAATATCCCTGATCCAGCTGTCCCGTATAATACTGCGTTGTTTCCTGTGAAACCATTAAGAACAATATTCCCTGTTGTACTACCTCCTATGGTAAGTGTCTGTGCATTGGTTGTCTGAATACTTCCCGCACCATTTATGGTAAATCCTCCGGCAGAAGATGCAATGCCGTTATTCAAAATTGTAAACTTGGTCACCCCTCCTGCTGAAGCTGTTAAGATATCTTGTGATTCAGTTTGATCGAATATTGCAAGAGCTTTTCCTAATGCTCCTGATGCAAGATCACGAGTTACATAGAAGGAAGATGGGACATCGGATGCTGTACCAATTCCTACCTTATCAGTTATATCAGTTGGAACAATACTAGTTAGAACAGCGCTCCACTTGGATGCTCCGGATCCGGACCCCGGACACGCCTGCCATGAAGGAGCAAAAGGTGTACCACTTGATGTAAAACATTGACCAGCGACACCTATCGTCGCAGAAGCCAATATCCCTGATCCAGCTGTCCCGTATAATACTGCGTTGTTTCCTGTGAAACCATTAAGAACAATATTCCCTGTGTCTACACCACCAAGAGTTAAGGATTGTTTGTTGGTTGTTG
>JBBUBI010000059.1:0-8449 GCA_038058335.1 Patescibacteria group bacterium | reverse complement strand
ATATTTAGCTACTACCCTTTTCTCTCTGGATATCTGCATCGACCATAAGCTCGACCAATTCTTTAAAACTTGTTTTAGGTTTCCATCCCAAAAATTTTCTTGCTTTACTGGCATCGCCTATAAGATAGTCAACTTCTGCAGGTCTCAAATACTCACTAACATCCGCTATAACATATTTTTTCCAATCGGATATTCCTATACATTGGAAAGCAAGCTGTACAAACTCTCTGACGCTGTGATTTTCCCCAGTTGCTATAACATAATCTTCAGGCTCCTTCTGCTGAAGCATCAGCCACATAGCTTCTACATAATCTCCTGCATATCCCCAATCTCTTTTTGGCTGCAGTGAACCAAGTTCAAGGGTTTTTTGTTTTCCAAGACTTATCCTGGCAACTGCATGACTAATCTTGCGTGTTACAAACTCAAGTCCACGACGGGGAGACTCGTGATTGAAAAGTATTCCCGAACATGCAAAAATTCCATAACTCTCTCTATAATTTAAAGTTATGTAGTGTCCGTAAGCCTTTGCAACACCGTAAGGACTTCTTGGATGAAATCTTGTAGTCTCACTCTGTGGAGTCTCTGTAACTTTGCCAAACATTTCAGAAGATGAAGCCTGATAGAATTTTATTTTGGGATTAACCGTTCTTATTGCTTCCAGAACTCTTGTAACTCCCAAAGCCGTAAATTCTCCTGTTAGAACAGGCTGATTCCAAGACGTCTTTACGAAAGACTGAGCTGCCAAGTTATAAACCTCATCAGGTTCTGCTTCTAGAATTGCGGACGAAAGAGAACTTTGATCGAGCAAATCTCCTTGAATTAAAGAAATTTTATCCTCAATTCCGGAAATTCTTTCGAAATTAATCGTACTTGTTCTTCTGTTCAATCCAAAGACCTTATAATCCTTACTTAAAAGAAATTCTGCGAGGTATGAGCCGTCTTGTCCTGTAATCCCAGTAATTAGAGCTTTTTTTACCATTATTAAATTTTAAATTATATTTCTCCAATAGTCCAGTGTATCCTTAAGTGTTTTATCAATTGGTATATCGGGTTTCCATCCGGCAATATTTGAAAATTTACTATTGTCGCAAAGCAATTCCGGGTCATCTGACGGACGAAATAGCGATTTATCTTGCTTAATCTCTATTTTTGAAGTCGATAAAGATAACAATCTATCCAAAATGTCGGAAATCGAATAAGACTTGCCAGACCCGATGTTGTAGGCTTCACCAGAAACGCCTTTTTCGATAGCAAGGACATATGCATTTACCATATCTCTCACATCTGTGAAATCCCGCTTTGTCTCAAGATTACCAACCGGAAGAATTGGTTCTCTTTTTCCTTTTTCAATTTCCGCTATCTTTTTTGCAAATGAACCCACCACGAATTTCTCTATTTGCCGAGGACCTATGTGATTGAATGCCCTAACTCTTATGACCTCCAATCCATACGAAAGAAAATACTGAAGTCCCAGAAAATCTTGAGTAAGCTTTGAAACAGCATATGGATTGGTAGGTCTAAACGGAGTATCCTCATCTATCGGCAGATCTTTTTTATCGACTTTTCCATATACTTCTGCTGAAGACGTTACAAGTATACGTATTTGGAGCAAGTTCAATTTTCGAACCGCCTCAAAAATATTTATTTGGGGAACAATATTCCCTATTATCGTCTCGCGTGGAGAATTAAAACTTTCTCCGGAAACTGCCATGCCGGCAAGATGAAATATATAATCAGGTCTTACATTCTGAATTGCCTCAAAAGTTGCTTTCTCATCTGAGAGATCGAGCTTAATTAAATTGATCTTATCTTTAACACTTGCAAGATTTACCAAACCTGCTTCATTTATATAGATTCCATAAACTTGAAATTTGCCCTCTGTAATTAATTTTTCTGCTAAAAAACTTCCAGCAAAACCTGAGACACCGGTTATCAAAACTTTGCTCATCTTCCTACTCCGATATAATTAAATCCGAGACTCCTAGTCTCCTTTGGATCAAGTAAATTTCTGGCATCGACGATATTTGGACTTTTCATCAAATTTTTTATTTTCTTTAAATCAAGCTCGTTGAACTCATTCCATTCGGTAATAATAATTAAGAGATCTGTATCGACAATTGCATCATATGAATCCTTAACATAATTAATATTAGGCATAATTCTTTTCGCGCTTTGCATAGCCTGCGGATCATACGCTTTTATCTTCACTCCATCTTTCGTCAGAAGCTCAACAATATCTATCGCTGGTGAGTATCTTATGTCATCTGTATCTGGCTTAAATGCCAGACCAAGAATACCAATCGCTTTGCCCCTTAGATCAGGAAGAAGCTTGCGTACTTTTTTTACGATATCCCTCCTTGCCTGAGCATTTACCTGCTCTGCTTCGGTAAGCAAACCAAAATCATAATCATAGTCTTTAGCTATTGAAATAAGAGCTTTAACATCCTTTGGAAAACAACTTCCGCCATAACCAGGGCCAGGGGCTAGGAATTTAGCTCCGATCCTACTATCCATTCCTATTCCCTCAAGTACCTTAAGGCCATCAGCTCCGACAAGTTCTGATAACTTAGCAATTGCATTTGCATACGAAATTTTTAGGGCAAGGAAAGAATTTGCAGCATATTTAATTAGCTCTGCCGTATCAAAATTAGTCAGAACAGGAGGAGCATCTATTGGTTTATGAAGCTCAATCATCAAATCCTGAGCTTTTTTACTTTCTGTACCAATAATAATTCTGTCAGGATGCAGTGTGTCTGATATCGCAGTTCCTTCTCTTAAGAATTCCGGAACCGAAGCATAATCAAACTCAGCTCCTTCAGGCTTTACTTCTTCAATTATTTTCATTACCTTTCTATTGGTACCTGCAGGCACAGTGCTTTTTGTCGCAACTACAGTATATCCATCCAATTTCTCTCCGATCTTTTCTGCAACATGCAAAACCGTTGATAAGTCTGCATCACCTGTCTTAGTGGAGGGAGTTCCGACTGCGATAAATACTATTGAAGATTCGGGAATTGCCTTGTCATAATCCAGAGTAAATAGGAGTCTTCCGGCTTTCACATTTCTCTTAACTATTTCTTCAAGTCCAGGTTCGTAAATTGGGATAATGCCCTTTTTTAAGTTCTCAATTTTTTCTTTGGTGTGGCCGATCACCCAAACTTTATTTCCCAAATCCGCAAAGATTGAAGCAGTTACAAGCCCAACGTATCCATGTCCCACAAAAGTAATTGTCATAATTGTCTTTTTAATGCCTGTAAGCCTCCTTCTATTCCCTTCATGCTTGCTCCCAATTTTACTATTTTATCATTTTTTAAAGCCAGATTGGAAGGGCGTCTTGCTCTATCTTTATAAAATTCCCCGCTTGTTGTTTCACTTATTAGTGTTTTATCGAATCCGAATATGTCTGCTATTTTTCTTGTTATTTCAAACGGAGAAAGACTATCACTTCCTGATGTGTGATAAATTCCGGATAAATTATTTTGAATAATCTGATCAAAAGCAAATGCTAGATCATCAATAAATGTAGGAGTAATTATCTGATCGGACACAACTTTCAAACTTTCACCATCCGAAAGCTTTTCCATTATGGTTCTGACAAAATCCTTCTTTTGAAAATGGGCTCGATATGGATAAGAAATTCTTAATATTGCCCACGGAATATCCAAGCTTCCTACAATCTTTTCCCCTTCATGTTTTGTTCTTCCGTACCAATTAATGGGATTGGGCATATCATCCTCTGCGTAGGGATCTTTTTTTTCGCCATCAAAAACAAAATCGGATGAGATATAAATTAATTTTTTATTTGTTTTTGCGCAAACATCGGCAATATTTTTGGTACCGATTACATTGACTGACCAGGCTGAATTAATTTTTTCAAACTCTTCTTGCTGTTTACCCAGTTCTTCAATTTCAAGTATTTCCAAATCCCTATCTTTATCCTCCTCACACCCGTCGACATCTGTTTTTCCTGCAAGATGAATTACCACAGAAGCCTGCGAAGAATTAAAAAAATCCAATATACTATCTTTTTTCGTGATATCAAAGCCTGTGCTAGTACTAAAATTTATAAATTCGTATTTATCTTTAAGAAGCTCTGAGATACGAGATCCGATAAGTCCTGACAATCCTGTTCCAATTATCTTCATATGCTTCCATATTGGGTTTTGTAATATTGTTTATACACTCCGTTCTTCACGTCTCTCCACCATTCTTCATTTGTTCTATACCAATTTATTGTTTCCTCAAGCCATTCATCGAAATTATGTGCAGGTGTCCATCCCAACTCTGTTCGAATCTTGCTCCAATCAACCGCATACCTTCTGTCATGCCCCAATCTGTCTTTCACAAATTCAATCTGATCTTCACCTTTCCCAATAATTTTTATTATCTTCTTTATAATTTCCAAATTATTAATATTATTGCTCATACCTCCTACGCAGTAAGTTTCGCCAACTTTTCCATTCTGAAGAATCAAATCAATTGCCCGGCAGTGATCTTCAACATAAAGCCAATCTCTTACGTACAATCCGTCTCCATAAACAGGAACTTTTTTATCCTCAAGTAGATTAGTTATCGCAAGCGGGATTAATTTTTCGGGAAATTGATATGGACCATAATTATTTGAGCAGTTTGAAATTGTAATTGGTAAATTATATGTATGAAAATATGCATTTACCAGATGGTCTGAGCCGGCTTTACTTGCTGAATAAGGACTTCTGGGATCATAGTTTGTTCGTTCACTAAATTTACTCTTATCTTCAAGATCTAAACTCCCAAATACTTCGTCTGTAGAAATATGATGAAATCTCTTTATATCTGATTTAAGTGATGCATCAAGAAGTACTTGCGTCCCCAAAACATTAGTTTTGACAAAATCAGATGGCTCTGCGATAGACCTGTCTACATGAGTCTCGGCGGCAAAATGAACAACTACTTCAATTCCTTCTAATATTTTTCTTACACTCTCTGTGTCACAAATATCTCCGTGAACAAATTTATAATTTTGATTTTTCTCAATTGAACTAAGATTTTCCAAATTACCAGCATAAGTTAATTTATCAAAATTAACTATCGAATCCTCAGGATAATTTTTCATCCAATAAAGTATGAAATTTGAACCAATAAATCCGGCCCCGCCGGTGACAAGTATTTTCATAAATTATCTAATACTGGTATGTCGATTTTTTGTTCTAGGTATTTTTTAAACATTTCTATATCGTCTGCATGGTCAAAGGCAATTTCTTCTTTAGGAGGGATAGAATTAAGATCAAACCAATCTATTTTTTCTGATTCGTCATCTTTTATTCCTTCTTTTTTAGTAGCGTTGCAGAAGAGAACAAAAGATATATTCTGCCTATCTTCGTGCAGTCGATCCGGCCAATCTTTTAGGCGAAGCAATTTTAGGTTTTCAATTCTCCATCCTGTCTCCTCAAAAACTTCTCTTGCTGCAGCCTGCTTAATCGTTTCATTTCTATCTATAAATCCACCTACAAGTCCCCACTTCCCCCCTTCTGAAATGGTTTTGATTCTTTTAACAAGGAGTATTTGATTACCACGAGTAACTATTGTATCTACGACTACATGTCGCAATTTAGATTTTCCGCCATCTTCAAATTCACATACAATCATAAACTATAATTCTCCAGACTTTACTTTTTCAGCGACTAAATTATTGGCGCGGAGAAGTTCATCATACGATGTTCCTGCGTCAATCCACCAATCCAAAAGTTCGCATTGTAAATTACCTTCCTCAAGATAAATATTGTTCAGATCAGTAACTTCAAGCTCTCCTCTGGCCGATGGTTTTAAACCAGATATGAAATCGAACACCCTCTCGTCATACATGTAAATTCCTGTCTGTACAACGTCAGACTTCGGATGCTCAGGTTTTTCTTCAATAGACAGAACGGTTCCGTCATCATCGACCTCTATTACTCCGTACTGCCTTGAATCTGTAGGCATTTTTACACCATATACAATCGCTCCCTTTTCTCTTTCTTCAAATTTTTGAATAGTCGATTTGATATCTGCGTTGAAAATATTATCTCCCAAAATAACTAATACTTTTTCACCCCTTGCGAATTCTCTTGCGTATGAAATACCATCCGCAATGCCTCCCTTTGCGTTTTGCTGAACTCCGTAATATATTTTTAATCCAAACTCTTCTCCTGATTTAAGTAAGTTCGCGAAATGACCTGCATGATCCGGAGAACTGCTTATCAGAACTTCTTTAATTCCGGCTTTTACCATAGCCTCGATCGGATAATAAATCATCGGCTTATTGTATACAGGAAGCAGATGCTTGTTGGTAATTGACGTCAGAGGTCTTAATCTCGTTGCTAATCCGCCCGCTAAAATTACTCCTTTCATATTTCAAATTCCTCAATATAATCCTGAGCCTGTCGAAGGGTCATATAAAAAGTCCTCCTTTTAGGAAAAAGAAGAGAATACTAATTCCCAGTACTCCTATAATTAGATATTCTAGCACAATTGATATCGAAATATCATGATTCATGAGATGATGAATTATTCCAAATACAATATAAAAAACTGTAGTTAAGCCTATAAATATAAGTTGTAAATTCTTATTAGGAGAAGCAAGAGATACAAACAGCACTCCCAATCCCAAAATGACTACTAAGGATATGTAATACTCCAAATCCCTGATTTTTTTCATAAAATAATTCCCTTCCCTAAGATAAATACGAGAACAATAATCGAAATAAGAAAAATTACATGATCAGGATTATGCTTTGCAAAATTAAATATTTTTCTGCGCTCAAGAATTGCCATCTCTGAAACCAAAGTAAAAATAACTATTGCAACAAGGAAAATGCTGAAGCTAGTTGTGAGCTGAACACTGTCAATAATAGGTTTATTTTTAACCTCAGCTGATGAAGCTACGATTACCTGAGACTCTGGCTTGTCTTCGGAAGCCTCCTGCTTTACTTCTTCTTGCGATCTTTGTTCGTTTACCTTTTGCGCTGTGCCCTGTGGAACAGATGCCAAATTTCTTCCTCCAAATTCCTGAACAACCAGTACGGTTTCTTCTCCATCCAAAGTTCCAGTTACCACAGCAAAACCTACATCTGTATAATTTGAGGAAAGCAAATTAGCTTTATGTGATGGGCTGTTCATCCAGGCAGTTGTAACATCGGTGCTTGTAGTAAATCCCCGCGCCAGATTCTCTCCTGCATATACATAAACATATCCTGATTCTTTTATAAATTCCCATGGAGTTCTTCCGTCCGGAGCATTGTGCGCCCAATAATTCTTAGCAAGCATATCATTTGCTTTCTGAAGCGCTGCAGCTGATAATTCCGGATTCAGACTTAGCCCATGCAAGCTGCTTTCTTGTCTTTTTTGATTGAGCAATGTGAGAAGCTGTTCACTCGTAATATCCGTAGATATTCCTAATACCTGTGGAAAACGATCGCTGAAGTTATTTAAGATAAAAGTAGATGAAATTAGAAATACAATTACAAGAAAAAGAGTAAAATGATGCAGGAATCTTGCCTTATAATTATTCCCTTTATGAGGAATGAAAAAATTTCTTATAAAAGACATTAATTATAAGTATATCACTTATAAATAGGCTCAACCAACTCTCCGGTCTTACCGTTAACCGGGATCTTGAGAATCATTCCCAACGTGTTTGCAATCGAGATTCCAATCCTAAGTCCGGTAAAAGACCCTGGACCTGCGTTTACTTCGATTGAATCAATATCTTCTGTCTCAATTTTATTTTTTTTCAATAGTTTTTCTATCATTGGCAAAATAACCTGCGCTTTTTTCGAGTCTGTTTTGTGTTTGAGAAAATATTTCTTTCTTTCGATCTGCAATCCTACAACAATCTCTTTGCTATTGGCTGCATCAATGACTAGTGTATTCATTTTTTATTTTTTATTTTTAATATTTAATCTATTTTTATTGCTCCTTGGCGCAACATTTTCCAAGGATCTTTTGTGCAATCAATCACAGTTGAAACATTTTTAGTCTCTTTCGTTCCTCCAGATAGTACATAATCAGCTAGTCTTATTAATTCGGGATCGAGATCTTCAACTAAATAAGGCGTGCTCTCGCCATGAAAGTTTGCAGAAGGTCCCAGAATAGGAACGCCTACGTCAGAGATTAATTCAAGCAGATCTGAGTGATCGGGCATTCGCACACCAATTGTGCTTCCTCCTCCTCGCACTAACTCGTGAACTAATTTTTTGTCACAATCTAATACTATAGTGAGCGCTCCAGGCCAATACTTATTCATCAAGCCTAATACCTTTTCGTCAACATTCTCAAGATAACTTTTCGCCATTTTAATGCTATTGACCAGAACAGGAACTGCCATATCATTGGGCCTTTTTCTGATTTTAAATAATCTTTCAACCGACTCCTCATTATCAATCCTGCATCCTATCCCAAATGCAGTATCTGTGGGGAATATAACTATTCC
>JBBUBI010000058.1:18017-22614 GCA_038058335.1 Patescibacteria group bacterium | reverse complement strand
ATGAGATTAAGCGAATCTCAGATATGGCAAATTTTATTTACATGAGGCAAAAAGGCAATTACGGAAACGGAACTCCGGTTTTAGTCGCAGAGCCGGTAATTGAGAACGAGCCGTTCGCTGTCTTGTGGGGGGATGAGTTTATCTACTCGACTCCGCCGAGACTTGCGCAAATGATTGAAGTTCACGAAAAATACGGAGGGATAGTAATTTCAGGCGTTAAGATCGAGAAAAAAGAAGATCTTAATCGATACGGAATCGCGGATCTTGAGCACGTTGAGGGAAACGTTTCGAAAATCAAATCAATAGTTGAGAAACCTGATCCTGACAATGCTCCTTCAAATATTGCGACTCATGGAGCCTACATCTTACCTCCTGAAATTTTTGATGCGTTGCGCAGAGTAAAACCAGGAAAGGGTGGGGAAGTGTGGCTGGTTGATGCAATAAATATGCTAAGAGACGACGGAATGCCTGTTTACGCAGTGGAAATTGAGGGTGGCAAATACTATGATACGGGAAATAAGATAGAATACATGAAGACGATCGTAGAATTTGGGCTTGAGCATGAAGACATAAATGGTGAGTTCCGCAATTTCCTCAAGGGTCTAAAACTCGACTAATGAACAAGAATTTTTTTGCCCGGCTAGGCGTGGTGCTTGTAGGCCTTTTCTTTATTTTTGCTTACTTGGTAAATAAGGATGTTTTTGTAAGTTTTGATTTTGATTTTACCGTAAGACTTCAAAATAATATTTCTAGATCGTTTGATACATTTTTTTCATCTTTTAGTTTACTCGGTTCGGTTGAGATAACAACACTTGTATTATTAGTAATAGTTGTATTTAATCGAAAGATCGAAGGCGCAGGAGTAGTGTTTTTGTTTGTTCTGGCTCTTGTTATAGAAATTGCGGGTAAAACATTCATAAATCATCCCGGACCTCCTAGTATGTTTCATCGGTATGATATTCCTGTAACAATGCCGAGTTTTTATGTGAATCCCGGATTTGCATTTCCTTCGGGGCATAGCATGAGGACTGCTTTTCTTGCTTTGATAATATTTTATATCTCAGCGAGGTCAAAGAAGTTATCGAAGTCAAATAAAATTTTGATACTGTGCTTTATATTATTACTTAGTTTGATCATGTACGCAAGCCGTGTTTATCTTGGGGAACATTGGGCATCTGACGTAATTGGAGGATTTCTTTTGGGTACAGGTTTCGCCGCTTTTGCAGTATTATTTCTTTAAGATTTAGGGTTATTTTCTCTCTGGACTGTGATAGTGCATTCGGCAACGAGTGCAGCGATTGCGCCTACTGCTGCAAGCGCAGGGGCTAGAACTACGCCAACTACTCCAAGAGTTAGGGGAATTTGAATAATATCTTTACCATTTTTATCCTTGATGATAATCCTTCGGACATTCCCTTCTTTGATAAGCGATTTTATCTTCTCAACTAACTCCTCGCCTTTTACATTTATCGTTTCTTCAAAAGCTGATTTATTATTAGAAGTTTTGTCTTTCATATTCGTTGAAGCTCTTTTATCTGTTGCCATATGCCAATTATAACACAAAAGCATAAGCTTAAGGAGTAAGTTTTTCTGAAATCTTACCAACTAAATAAACGGGGACTAGGTTTTCCCATTTATTGTTTGATTTAATTAATTTTCTGATGACTGTTCCTTGGTAGGAAGAGCGTTTTAGATAGGGGATTTCCAAAACTTTATACCCGGCTTTTCCAAGAATTCCATTCGTCCAGTCATTATTTCCTAGTGCAATATCAAATTTACCTGCATTTTTTAAAAGTTTTGCTAGCCAAATATCATCGCTTGGGTCATCAGGGGAGGGGATAATTTTTATGACTTTGTTCACAAGCTTTTCCCGCACAATCACCTTCTTAAGCATTTTTATGCGTGTTTTATAGGAAAGCGGATTATTTTCATCAGATATATTTGATGATCCGATTGCGACAATAATCTTATCCGCTTCCTTCAAAGCCTTTTTTATCAAATAAAGATGTCCTTTGTGAAATGGCTGGAACCGACCAATAACTAGTCCAATTTTTACTTTCATGAATACTATTATATATCAGAAAAGAATGAATCAAATCGGGGTTGACAAGTGAATAGAAATGATTTTATACTATGCATGCTCTTTGATATTGGAGATAGTTGGTAAGTTTTCCTCTACAATTTCACAACATATGAGGTAGTTTCGATTTATTTCGGGACAACGAGGTGCATTCGTATATAGGTGAGCCTAATACGAGAGCCTTCCTGATTTTCATATGGGGGAACAGCCAGCTAAGCTCGGTATCAAAGAACGTATTTATCTTAGTTTCCCTCCTCTTCGTCCTCGATAGTTGTCCTCTATATTCAGGGGGTTGGTCTTTTCTTCTCTTTTTGATAAAATTACATGTGCCCTTTGCAGCTTTGGGTAGTTGCCGTCTTAGCTCAGTGGTAGAGCAGCTGTTTTGTAAACAGCAGGTCGTCGGTTCAAATCCGACAGACGGCTCAAATAGTTTTAGAAATTTATGCGCTGAGATGGCGGAGTAGCTAACGCACCTCGCTGTAGACGAGGCGTCCGTAAGGACTTCGGGGGTGCAAGTCCCTCTCTCAGCACCCATTCGCCCTGTCAATTGACAAGGCTCAGGGTAAACAATTAATGGCTTAGTTAGTAATAAAAGTTTACAATGAGCGCAGCGAATTGCCGACGTGGCTCAGTGGCAGAGCAAGTCATTGGTAATGACTAGGTCATGGGTTCGATTCCCATCGTCGGCTCACATTCGGTTGCTTTTTAAGCAGCCTCAGTGTAAACTCTACAAGAAAGGAGAGAAATCTCAATTTAAAGCTGGAATAGCTTGCATTGAGGAGTAAAACGACGAAATGGCAAAAAAAGGTGAACACAGAATAACAGTCGGTCTTGTATGTACGGCTTGCAAAAACAGGAATTACGTAACTACAAGAAATAAGATAAATACAGAGGCAAAACTTCTCCTTAAGAAGTTCTGCAGGCATTGTAGAAAAATTACAGAACATAAGGAAACTGATAAGCTAAAGTAATAACTTAGCGAATAGAGAATAGCGTATAGCAAAATTGTTTAAAAACTATAAGCAATGAGCTATAATACCATTGTCCATATAGGGACGTGGTGAAATGGTTATCACAGCAGTCTCCAAAACTGCTTTTCTCGGTTCGAGTCCGAGCGTCCCTGCTACGTTCAGCTCGCATTGGCTCGTGAACGTAGCGAGCCTGAATCGTAGCCTGCTACAAACTAGTTTACATAGTTGTAGCCTGCTACAATATCTCCATGTATTACTTCTATATTCTTCGAAGTTTGAAAAATGAGAAGCTTTATCTTGGTTCAACGTCTGACTTAAAATCTAGAGTTAGATCACATAATGCCGGAGAAAATAGAGCAACCAAACCAAACACTCCTTACGAACTAATTTATTATTCAGCGTTTAAAAATAAAGATGACGCAATAGAATGCGAAAAATATTTAAAGACAACTGCTGGTTGGAAAAGAATTCATCGAATGCTCGAAAATTCTCTAGGGGTATAGTTGCTTACTACAATCGGTTTGCACGATTGTAGCTTAGTGCCTGCAAAATAGCCTATAATATTGACTTCTAAGATTTTTCTGCTATAATTTCCTGCATGTCGGAAACAGTTTTGCCGAGTGAAGCTATTTCTCCAAAGCAACGAATTCTTGAAGTTGGTTTTGGAACTAAACCTGCATTTAAACATGGAGGAACTCTATTTAGCAACTCTGATCTAGAGTACGCAGGAATTGAATTTCTACCTGGATTGTGTCAGTTCGAGGGAACATTAGCAGCTTCAATTGGTCATATCCCATTTAAAGATAATACTTTTGATTACGTTATGATGAGAAGTGTGTTTGGAATGTTTAAAGATCTACCGCACTATCCTCCTGAACCATTCGATTTTGAAGAAGTTGCGGATGATGGAATGAGAGAATCATTTCGCGTATTAAAACCGGGAGGACAGATAGCAATACTTGAAGAGAATACTCCTTGGAATATTCGATATGTTAAGGCTTATTTAGAGCGAGTTGGATTTCAAATAAAAGATTCTGCGGTCATGAATAATGATTGGGAGAAGTTAGGTAGGAGAAGTAAATGGAAAAAATTAAGAGAACCCTTTTTTAATACAGAACCGACAATGGGTTTTGGTAGCGTATATTTTGACGACCCCTATATTGTTATTGGTGAAAAACCAATTGCATAAAAGTCCCTGACATAGTTGCTTTCCTTCGATAAAACTCAGGACAAGAGTGCCTGTGCTGGTATTGATATAGTTTGTGTTCTTGAAAACTCCAAGAATTTGTACAATAATTATTAGCCCATGCTTACAAAAACTGACATCGCGCAAATTAGAAAAGTTGTTCGGGAAGAAGTTGAAACTGAAGTTAAGGACTCGACAAGAAACTTAGAAAGTCAAATTAGACTTTCGAGAATGCAGGTTCAGAGTGATATCGGTGAACTTGATGATCGGATGAAGAATGTCGAGGTTAGAGTAGATAGGGTTGGAAAAGATGTTGGGTCTATAAGTAAAGTTCTGGGAGTTGTTCAAAAAGACCTCGGA
>JBBUBI010000058.1:0-17917 GCA_038058335.1 Patescibacteria group bacterium | reverse complement strand
AAAAGATGTTGGGTCTATAAGTAAAGTTCTGGGAGTTGTTCAAAAAGACCTCGGAATTGTTCAAAAAGATCTCGGAATTGTTCAAAAAGATCTCGGAATTGTTCAAAAAGATGTTAAGAATGTTAAAAAAAGAGTTAAAAAAATAGAAAAAACCGTAGATGTATCAGCAAAATTACTTGATAGCGATCTTACTTTGACCAAAAGACGAGTTTCAAGAATCGAAGATCATCTCGGAATCTCTACACAATAATATATCTGCTTAGTGCCTGCTGATATAGTTTGATATATTTTAAGAGATTATTGCGTTGTTTGGTTTTACTTCTATTATTTTATCTTTTAAATTAAACGCCACGTAAAAGTTATTAAAGAAACCTTGCTGTCCCAAGATACCATAACCATCAGGGGATATATCGCTAGAAAAAAGAACCATACATTTACTATTCATTCCGCCTACTTCCAGATCAAGTTCAACAAAGCTACCCTCAGCTTGTTTATTTGTTGATTTATTGATGCCGCTAAATGGAACTTTCTTTAATTTTGAAAGGTCAATATTAAAGATGCTGGCAATATCAGAGTGGAAAATATTAAAATCTGCTCCTGAATCTATTAGCGCTAAATATGAGACTTCCTGTTTGCCGTAGCGAAGAGTTACTGGGATTATGGGTCGATACCATAAGCCAGCTCTAATATATTCAAATTTCTTAACCATTAGAAGTAAAAGCTCCGATGTAGGGGAGATTATTTACAGGAACTTTGAATAGAACTGTTTTTTTGTGACCCTTTTTTAAAGCAGCTTGATATGCTTTCTTTGCATTTGAATCTGCAGAAATTACTTTATTTAATTTTTGATCCAGAGCAACCCAGGATCCTTTGTATTTTGCGTATATTTTTGTAAAATTCATATCCTGCTTTTAGGGTAATAATTATCTCACATATTGTCAAGCTTTGCCTGCTGGGTTTTTTGCTTGACTTACTTCTTTTCTCTGGTAAAATCTTCATCATAATGAATAAAGAGCGGGTTTTGTTAAATGAACTGTATTCTCAGCGTGAATTTACCTGTAGGTTTGATTGTCAGCAGGAAGAAAATCTTCACGGAATGCGCCTAAGTATAGTTCCGATCGAAGAAGGAGAAATTGCAATTCGCATTTTCGCAGGCGGAAAATTCACTGGTTTAATTTGCGGCAGGCTTTATGCTGAACCGGATGTTGAAGCTTTATTTATCGTCAATAGCTCAAATAATATGACAAGAAGTGAGCCCAAAGAGCGTCGTGTGCCAGCGGTAGTTAGGAATACGATCGCTCATGCCGTTAGCACGGGATTGGTTGATGAGTGGAGATCTGATAGGCTGGAAGATTTGAAAGATGGAGCTAGGATAATGTACGGACAATACCTAGCTTTTGATGAAAGACTTGATGTGGCTCATCCAAGTGAACAAACAGGGATGCGCTATGTAGTGAAGAGAAAAAAATAATCTTTACTCTCTTGTCTTAACAAATTGGAAATAGTTGCCGTCTGGGTCTGCGAGAGTTGCAACGAAACCATAATTTTCTACGTGATAAGTATCCGCAACGATCTTCACTTTTTCTTTCTTAAGCCTTTTGACTTCTTTTTCGATGTCATCGACTTCGAGATTAAACATTACTCGGTCGGGAAGTTTGCTTTTGCCTTTGACTTTGGAATGGTCCATTACAAAAAGACCAGCTCCTTTTCCCAGATCAAATCCGATTCCGTAGCTATTGTCTTCACCAAATTCCATTTCCTCGGAAACTTTAAGTTTTAAAATATTTTTGTAAAAAGCACCGAGTTTTTTCCCGTCAGAGCTTCCTATTAATATTGATTCAAGTCCTAATATCATTTTTCTTCACCCCCTTTCATAAACCGGATTTAAGTTAAACATTTTTTTTATTTATTGGCAATAGGGAATCTTGAAGTTAGTAAGCCTCTTGACATACAGAAAAATCCATGTCACATTTTATTTAGTCCTTTTTTTGAATTTATCAACTTGTGAATGATATAAGAAAAAAAATAAATCATAATCTCCCTACTTTAGGAGAGGATTTTAATCCAAAAGATTGGAAACATTCTACTCTAGCCGCGATTTTTATAATATTTATTGTCTATCTTATTGCTCTTTTCTCTTTCGATAATGGAACTGTGCTGCTAAGTGACGCAGCAGACGCCACGGAAACCGTAATGCCCCGCACGGATATCTCTACAATTATAGGATTTAAATACTGTAGTAAGGAAGGTGGGATTTGTAGTTTTCCCGGAACTGCTTTAGTAGCTTTTGAAGCTTTTCCTCCGAGCGGAGGCCAAGTTGAAGCATACGTAATTGGTCAGTTTGAAAATTCTGTATCCTGTAGTAGCTCTGTATTTGGACTTTTTAAACCAGAAGACTATAAGGCTTGCTTCTATAAACTTCTCTCGCTTACTCCTACTCCACTTCCGTCTACATCTTGTACAGATTCAGACGGCGGGTACAATATAAACTCTACCGGAAAAACGAATTTTTCATACGCAAGCCGACCCTGGGTCTTTGATGAAGTTTGTTTAACACCTAATACTCTGGCTGAATCTTCCTGCAACACCAACCTTATGGAAGTTTCAACTGTAACCTGCCCGAATGGTTATTACTGTAAAGGCGATTCTTGGAGTGGCGCCTGCGTACCTGGAGCCCCGACTCCTCCTCCAACAACATCCGACTGGTGTAAAGACTCTGATGGGCTCGACATCTTCAACATAGGAAGAGCTGATTTTTTTAGATCAGGGAATCCGGCACCTTATTATGAAATGGACTCTTGTCAGAGCGGAGTAGTGCAGGAGGAATTCTGTGATGCCAACAACCACATGAGAACAGCGTCTATAAGTTGTCCGAACGGTTATTCCTGTCAGAATGGTGCGTGCGTTTTAGGAGTCCCTACGCCAACATCTCCTCCGCCTAACTCCTGTACAGATTCTGATGGTGGATATAACATTTATACTGCTGGAAAAGTGAATTCTGTTTACTATGGCCAAAACATTTTCAATTCCGACGCTTGCATCTCACCCTCACTCCTCCAAGAGAATTACTGTGATACTGGTATCACAAAATATTTAGCTGTAACTTGCCCGAAGGGGTGTGCAAACGGTGCGTGCATTTCAGGGACCTCTCCAACGCCCACACCTACCCCCACACTTAATCCAAACGCTGATAATGATCGGGATGGTTATTCAAACGCAGTAGAAACATATATAGGAACAAATCCCAATAAAGCTTGCATAACAGATCTCATAAATGATGTTGAGGCTTCAAAATCAGGAAGACCGAGTAAGACTTGGCCTGCGGATCTTAATACTGCGGCTGGAGCCTTACCCAGCTTTAACAAGATTAATATACTCGATATTACATCCTTTACTACTCCTGTGAGAATATTTAATACCAAGGCAGGAGATGCGCTCTATGATAAAAGATATGATCTTAATGCAGATGGAAAGGTTGATATTATTGATTTAACTAGTGTGAACATTACAGCACCACCAATGTTAAACAATGTAAGAGCATTCAACGGCCCCTCCTGTCCGTTATAAAATTAGATTCGTGAGTAAATATAACTTTTCTTTATCTAATCTCTTTGTGTGCAACTTTTCCTCCTGAATCTATTTGATAGACGATGACTTGGCCGGTGGGGATCTCAAGATCTGCAATCTTTTCGTCTGAAATTCCCTCAAGATACTTAGTAAGAGCTCTTAGGCTGTTGCCGTGGGCGGAAATTAAAATGTTTTGTCCATTCTTTAATTTTGGTAAAATTTCTGTTTGATAATAGGGAACTACTCGGTTATAAACGTCTTTAAGGCTTTCACCGTTGGGCACAGGATAATCAAAGCTTCTCCTCAATTTATTAAATTCTTCTTCTCCCAATTGCTTTTCAATATCCCATTTATTCTTTTCCGTATAGTCACCGTAATTTCTTTCGCGAAGCGCCTGTGACTCTGTGGTTGGAATTTCAAGATTTAAAACTTGAAGAATTTCATCAAGAGTTTGTTTTGCCCTGAAGAGATCAGAGACGTAGGCAATGTCAAAATTGATCCCCTTGAGTTGTTCGCCTGCTTTTTGTGCTTCTTTAATCCCTTTTTCTGAGAGAGGTGGATCTTGCCAGCCTGTCCAAACGTCTTTGGCATTCCAAGTGGATTCTCCGTGACGAACAAGCGCTAAAGCTACCATATATTAACAGTTTACAATTTACAGTTAACAATTTACAACTGATTGATCGTGGTGTATCAGACTCCGAGTAAATTTTCGGCAAAAGTCAGTAAATTGAAGATGATGCTTCCTAGCGAGAAACCACCTATGGGGAATGCGAGAAGTATAAAGATCACGAATATTCCGATTGAGCCGATGGAGAGGTATGCGGCTGCTTCTTTGGGAGGCAAGAAAAGCGAGAAGATCTTAGATCCGTCAAGCGGAGGAATAGGAAGTAAGTTGAATATCGCAAGAAGAAGATTGAGCCTTAATATCAAATGAAGGACAAATAGAACCGGTATGATCTCCTGTCCTGCGGAGGGAGAGCTGGAGATAAATAAATTAACTCCTTTAATCAAGAGAGATGCTAAAACCGCAAGCATAAGATTGGTCAGAGGGCCTGCAAGAGATACAAGCGCCAGGTCTTTTCTGCCTTCTTTTAGATTGAACGGATCCACGGGCACAGGCTTGGCAGCACCGAATACAACAGGGGATCCTGAGAATATCAGGAAAAAAGGCAGAATAATGCTCATGAACGGGTCGATATGTTTTCTCGGATCAAGTGTTAGACGTCCTGCAAGTCGGGCTGTAGGATCTCCGAGTTTTTCTGCGACAAATCCGTGTGCAACTTCATGCAGGATTGCTGAGGCTACTAGAATGGCTAGTGATAGAAGTGGTATTAGTAAATCCATAAAGTAAAATTTCTAAATCCGAATTCCTGCCTGCCGGCAGGCAGGTCTAATTTTTAAACAAATCCAAATATCTAAATATTAAATTCAAAACGTTTTTTTATTTTTTTAAATTTTGAATTTTATAGTTTGTTTAGAGTTTATGATTTCGAATTTAGGATTTCTAATATAATAGTAGATTCTTGCTTTGAGAGCAAGTTTTGTGGTATCATATTTTACTATGATTACGGGAAATAAGTGCTCAAATTGCGGTAAAGGGATAATGTATGGTCATAACGTGTCCCATTCCAAAAGAAGAACCAGAAGGATCTTCAAGCCCAATCTTCATACATCGCGCGTAGAGGTTAATGGTATTTCGAAGAGACTTAAGCTTTGCAGTAAGTGTATAAGACTACTCAAGGGTAAAAGCACAAGAGATGTTAAAAATATAAAGATAATTTCAGAAAAATCCCCAGCTCAGTCTTTTCCAGAAGCAACTTCTGTAACCGTGTAATTTTTTAAATTTTCAATTTTTAATTTTCATTGAAAACTTCAAATTTTAAATTTCAAATTAATTTCAGTTTTTCTAGAATTTCTTTTCCCTTACTGTATCCATTCATAAAATCCTTGTAGCTCATCGGATTTTTTCCTTCGACTTGAATTTTGTCCTCAGGTAATAATTTTAAGATTTTCCCTTCGAGATTAGATCCTTCACTTTGCTCAGGATGACATTTTGTCCAAACTCCCGGCCAAGGAAAATATGCTCTAATCATTCGCTTGATTTTGTCGGGCGGGGGAGGATTGCCAGCATCAATAAATCCGTCTTCTTTCTTCAGGAGGCTGGTAAAAGTAGCCCTCTCATGATCTTGAGGTGCGGGTTTTAAGTCCCCAGTTACATAATCATTTAGAACTTGCGGGAGATGGTCAGCGCCGAGTTTAAAAAGCCTTTTGCTCAAAGTTTCGAAAGTGTCATTATCCGTTATTTCAGTTTCTTTTTGAAAAAGAATCGGTCCATGGTCCATTTCTTCATCCATTTTAATAATAGTTATTCCTGAATTTACATCTCCATTCAATATGGTTACCTGAATAGGGGTTGAACCCCTATATTCGGGCAGGAGGGAAGGGTGGATATTGACCGCCCCATATTTGGGGATGTCAAGAACTTCTTTCTTAAGAATTTTTCCAAACGAAGCTACTACAAAAAGATCTGGGTCGAGTTTTCTTAATTTTTCAATTTCTATTTCCTGATCAGTTGAGGAGAAAGAGGCTACAACTTCAAAGTTTTTTCTAAGACAGTCTAAGACAGGAGCAACAAAATCAGAAGTTCCCAAAAAAACAATTTTCATTTAAAGTTCAATTTCTTCAAAAATATCTTCGCCTTTTTCGTCTTTGTGAGACTTGTAGAGAACGCCTTCCTGTTCGAGAACGCGTTCGGTGAAGAGAATTCCATTGAGATGGTCTAGTTCGTGCTGGATGATGGTCGCAACAAATCCTTTGAATTGCTGTACATGTTTTGTGCCCGTTTCATCCAAATAAGAAAGTTGGAGTGTATTTTTTCTCCTTACCTCACCCCAGATGCCTGGAAGAGAAAGACAGCCTTCTAGCTTTGTCGGGCCTTTAGTTTTTTTCTTGGGAATATTTTCTTCTTCATTTATGATCTCAGGGTTTATAAAGGCCCGAATTTTTGATTTGGCTAAGGGTTTCATAAGGAAGATCGATAGACGTTTACCGATCTGAGGCGCTGCAAGCCCGACGCCTTCGGGATCTCGGGCCGAAAGAAGTGCCT
The DNA here is from genome assembly GCA_038058335.1 of Patescibacteria group bacterium. Classification (GTDB taxonomy): domain Bacteria; phylum Patescibacteriota; class Microgenomatia; order Levybacterales; family UBA12049; genus JBBTVO01. The sequence goes on along the minus strand of JBBUBI010000058.1, from coordinate 11,244 downwards.
TTTTCATATCAGATAGAATAACTTTTACTTCATCATCAATCTGAGCTATGGGTTCTGCTTTTTTAGAAAGCACATCATGGGGTGCTGAAATAATTTTTACCATCAGCAAATTATATCATGAGGGATAATTAAAAGAAAAGTTAATTGTATAACTTACTAACTTAGAAATTTGTCGGGTTTTTGAAGCAAGCTTAAATGAAAGTTTATTTGATAAATTATTTCCTAATAAGGAGACTCTAATTTACTGTAAAGGTCTTTACAAGACAGTTATTAGCTTCATTTACTTCTCCAACGCCATTATTAACATCCGTGCAGACTTCAAATTTATGTGTTCCTTTTTGTGCTGTCCAGACATTTGTCCATGTCTCAATTTCGGTTGCTCCGGCGCTAGAAAAAACTCCAGTAGATTTATTGGTTGGAGTTATATCCCATGTCCCGTTGTTCCCGATATCAATACGAAGACGTGTGGAGAACATGACATTAATGCCGGAATTCAAGCTTTGAATTACTCCTGTAAGACTCATCAAATTTCCAGCCACCGGCGCGGATGGAATAAAACTTGAAGACTTAACAATAAGATCAACTGTAGGAATACGCACGGTCAGGCTAATTGGTATTGATTTCGTTTTGCCTCCACCGCTAACAGTAATAGTTACCGTGCGCGTTCCGGTAGATACTGTTGCATATGTGTTTATTGATAGATTGGTTGAGCATGTAGGAGTACAAGAACCGCGTGAGAAATTTATGGATGCACCGGAGGGTAAGCCTGAAGCAGAAAAACTTACCGGTTGAACACTTCCGGACAAAATAGTTGCAGTAATAGTTGATTTACCGGATTCTCCGGGTGAGATGCTAATTGAAGTGGCAGAGCTGGAAAGAGAAAAGTCAAAGGGCGGACCTGTTGGAGTTGGAGCAGGGCATGTTATAGTTTTTGGTGTGCCTCCGAGTAAGGGATTATTTCCTCCTGCACTATCAATTGCATAAGCATAAATACTGTGTGATGTACCAGTTTTTAGGGAGGCGGGTATGGGCCAGTTAAAGCCGTGGCTAGCATAACCACCACAAATATTGGCTACCGCTGTTTCTCTTGTTTGGTCAGCTGTAATCATTGCGACAATCGTCCCGCCCCCACCAGCCGGACCGTCTTTGTATAGATGAACATCAAGGGCAGTAGCATAATTGTCGGCATCGCAGGTCCAGCCCCAAGTGCTGGTGCATGTAGCATCGTCGTGATTGCCAACCGGGGATTGATTTACCGGCAAAAAAGAACAGTCACTTGATAGTACGGAAAGCGGGTTAATGCTTTGCCAAGCTGCAGTGGCAATATTCATAACCCAGAGACGTTTAAAGCCATTACTTACGTTATATGCTACTCCAATGCCTATTCTACTAAATTGACGTTGAACTCCAATGTTATCGGTTATAAAATTAGCGAGTAGGTTTGAATTATGATCAGGGGAACTTTTCCAAGCATCTAGTACAGACTGTGCTGTTTGATATCCCCCACCTATATTTTCAGCCACTCCTTCCTTTTTTTCTCCGACATTATAGATACCAAAAGCATACATACGCTGAGCAGGATCTCTGCCGAGAGAATCGGTATGGGAAAAATAAATTTTATCCGCCATGTCTTTGGTCATCCAGCAGGAAGAATTAGTAAGATATTGATCTTCAGTTAAAGCAATTTTCCCATTTTGAGCTCGATATGTATTAATTAGGTCAACTAGATTTTTTCTTTCATTAATATCTCCGGGTATTGTCGTGGTGCTTGCCCTTGAAGTAAATATTAGATATGTCGTAACTATCGTGGGTGTAACAATCGAAATAAGAACTATTGTGATTAAAAAGAATTTAGTGAACTTATCGAGAGATAAGATCCATTCCCAGATGAATTTAAAGGGATTGGCTTTAGCAACTTCTTTTTCTCTATTTCCGAAAGATAATATTTTTGGCATTTTGCCTATATTAAGCGTAGGATATTGGTTATGTTGTGTCAAGTTAAGTATATTTGACACAATTATCGCTTCGTGTTAAGCTCAAAAAGGCTAAGTTGTTAAAACTTAATTACTATGGCGAATGGAAGCATAGAACAAAAAGACACCCCTAAAAAAGGGTCATCAGGAGCAGCAGCCGCTCTTAGGGCGGCAACAGCTGTAGGTGTTATCGCTGGTGGAGCTGTCGGAGCGGTTTCGAAAGATAGTACTGAGGCATCAGCAGGAGATAGCTCTTGGGGTGCAAGAACAGAAGAGTTTCAACCAATAGATCCAACCCCGACACCAGAGCAAGTTACTGAAATCACACCTACCCCATCCTCTACGCCAACCATAGGCGAGCCATCGCCAACTCCAATTTCTGAAACACCAACGGCAACACCAGCAGAGCCTTCTCCAACCCCCAAGTGGACAGCATCTTCCGTGAGCGCTACTCCAATTCCTGAAACACCAACTCCTACGCCATCCATTGGAGATGATGCATGGAGCGCAACACCAAGCGCTCCCGAGTCACCGGTTCAGCTTCCTAAAGCGGGTGGTGCTGTTTCGGAAAATCACAGAGGCGGAGTAAAAGACAAGCTCATGCTGGCGTTGGGTTCGGCTCTATCAGGAATAATAGGTATTGGTGCTGTAAACAAAGCAAACAAACAGCCCCCTTCTCAAAAATAATTCAATTAGTTTATTAGTAAATTTTATCTATCTCGTTTAATTATTGAGCGCATTTATTATTTTTGCCGTTTCGCGGAATTATATCACGAAATGAGGCGGTTTTCTAAAGCCTGTTCCAGATCGGAATCAAATCTCACGGTTGCTATAGTCTTTTTAACTTGCTTGCGTGCAGCATCTAAGCCGCCAGCAAGATTTTTATTCCTTGCTGTTAGATGAAAAACTAATACATTTTCATCATCAGGAAAGTATATCTTTGATTCCTCCTCGCCATATACGCTTTTTGTATATATTTCTAGACCCCTTCTGTCGTCAACGATAATAGCTTGGAATTCAATCACTTCATATTGTGAAGACATGCTTCCATCTTCTAATTTGGTGACGGCATCTCGTTTTTCTATCTGTCGGAAATTTACGTATTCTTCAAAAGATGAAGCCCCACCCAAGGATACTTTAAAAACCGCAAGTTCCGCATTGGGCTGTTCAGGAATATCAAAAGTATCCCGACCTTGTTCATCTTGATAATTTGATGATAAGTGAGGTGTCCACGATTCAGGGATGACCATTGAGTAATTAAGATCAATGGATCTGATTACTTCTGAATTCCTGATTTGCTCGGTAAGCGCAGGTGGAGGAGTATGGTTCTCGATTGAACCTCCAGCGTCTTGCGTTGGAGATTGGCTTGAAATCAATAGAGCAAATCCAGCTATGGTAGCCCCTGGTAAAAAAGCCACGGCATAGCGAGCTTGATGAGCTCGGTTTTTGACTGAATCAGGCAAGATCTTTAAGATTTCCATGTCCGATAGTATATCAAATGTTGTTTAAAATGGCAATAGTGTATATAAGGAGAGTTCATCAGGAGAAGTATTAGAAGTTTAGGTTAAGGATAACGTCTTCGCCATTGATGCCGGGAAGAACTAGTTTTGCTTTGCTTACTTCATTCCTTACGTAAATTGCTATTTCAAACTGAGTTGATTGTCCAGGTCCAACGTTATATGGAAGTCCGCTATCTTCTGGGGATTCGCCTTGTGGATTAATTCCGGTTAAATCAATGTGTGGGACAGTCCAGCCACCAGTTGATGTTTGGGTATGAAATGCCGAACTACGAAAATAAATCCCCCCATCGTCGGCAACCATAAACGAATCAAAGAATGGGTCTGTGGGTGGATAAGCGTCATAGCCTCCACTTTGATTTTGAAGTGTGATCTTTAAGGAATAAAGCTTGTGATCTCCAGATGGATCAAGTACTTCGGGGTCAACCACAGGCGTAAGGCTGTCAAATGACATAATGAGTTCTTTTCCGTCGTCATTTTGCTCTTGAGGAATATGGAAAGCTGCGTTGCCGACGTCATAAAAATCCGAGTCTGGTCTGTTAGTCGGGAAAATACTGTGTTCTTCTAAGCTTGAATTTAATCCTTCATGAATCATTTCGTCGTCGTTAATAGATAAATCATAGACGTTGGATACGCTATTGGGAATGTCAGAAATAAAGTGATATGCATATGGATTAAGCCCTTCATAATCTACTTCTTCAGCAAAGAATCTGGCAGAAAATCCCGGTGGAAGAATAGGTTGGTCATCTTCGCCGGATTGCGTACGTCCAATGTATATCTCAGAAGCATATGAATATCCGTCGCCAGTCTTTATTTTACCGTGTGATCCTAAGTCTGAAAGATCTTCAAATGTAAGCATACGATTTGATGGATTCGTAAGACCAAATAAAATATCTACCCTTCTCTCGCTTGGGTCATGCGCAGGAGATTCCATAACTGCAAAAGGTACTAGTATTTGTCCTATAGAAAGTTCAGTTTCCGGAGTTGCTGTTGCTTCTTGTTGGGTTGGCTGTGGGATATCAGCAGATGGAGCGGCGGTTAATGGTAGGGCTGTGTCAACAGGTCTTTGAGTTTGGTTTTCTACAGAGCCGGGATTATTATCTGATCCTCCGCAGCCAGAGATTGCTGCTATTGAGAGACCAATTCCCGTAAGATACGCTGTGCCTCGGAGTAATGGATTTGATTTTGGAGCTTCTTTAAGACCCATGTTAGCAATATATCAAATGAAAAAAACTAAATCAATAGTCAGTTTGTGCGTTTGAAAGTGCTCAGCAAATGCATAATTACCTCATGCACTCTTTGAGTTTCTTCTTTGGATAATTCCCCGCTGTAAGAAAATTTGATATCAAATAATTCCTCGTCTGATACAAATAAGATTTCAATATCTCTAGTGTCAGCGCGATACTCATCTGTATAGAAATAAAGCGTAATAATTGGATTTCCATCAACTTTTATCCCAGATATTTCAGAAATCCCTTGAGGATTATTGTCCATTCTTACAGACTCATTCGGATTTATGACAAAACCTTTCTCAAATGTGTCTTCGATTGTATTTTGTGCTTGAGAGCTGAGGCTAATTGCCTGACCATTTGTATCTAATGCAAAAACGCTTGCGGACATTTTCACAAATTCAGAATGCCGAAAATTTTCTATGATTACTGACGATCCTATGAAAACTGACTCGGTTTGCTCCCAGTCTCTGGGTATTTCCCATTTGAATCCATAATTTCTGGAGGCATACTCTCTCCAGTTGTTGAATGTAGCTTCTGGAGTTTTGTTTCCCTGAGATACTTCTGATAAAGTAGGGCAGTCAATAAGTATCGTGTCCGGTCCGCAATGTAGTCCATTCGTGTATTTCGGATCATTTACATTGGGGTAGATATCTCTTGTTCCATAGCGATCAAAAGGATCTATGTTTTCTCTTATGCCATTATTTAATTTAAAAAGAGCCCAATGAAGATGTTCCCAATCATCTCTAGGATTTCCTTCATCATCTACAACTCCTGTTGATCCTGCCTGACCCAAGACTTCATGCATCTTTACTTCTTTTCTGTCTACTCCTGCGCACGGAGGGATCTCGGGTTTAATTGATTTAAGATGACCTGAATATTCATATACAATTTCTCCTTCAAAATTATGCTCTATAAGCACTGCATTTCCCTGTCTCGATGGTGGATTGGCGCAAGCTTTTCCATCCGCACCTGCAGTGACCGGAAATGTCTCCCATGTAATTGAGGAATCTAAATCGCCTTTTATAATATCCATAGCATAGTGGGTTGGATTAAAGCCAGCCCAGGCTTGTTGAATTTGCATATTTTGATTCGGAGGAAAAGGGAGGTCAAGAAATCTTCCGTCTTGGATAGACCTTTCTGCTGTCGGAGTCACATTTTCGTCTGGAGTAGATTCGTTTTTTGCCTCTGCACATCCTGCAAGCGTCAAGCCAAATACAGATGTAGCTGCAAGGGCAAGTCGTGGAAATTTAAAGCTCTTTCCTTTTTCGCGATTCACAATTTATTTTTGGCAGGAAAATTTAGCTGTGCCAAGATTTATTTCTTCTCGAGCTGCTTGAGGGTTTCTTGCGCTCGGGTATCCTTCGCGTTTATATTATTCAATAAGTACCTCATCTGCTCCTTGGCTTTTTCGATATAGCTTCGATCAACTACTTTTCCGCTTGCATCAAGTGCTTTCTGGTCATAAAAAAGTCCGAGTGCGTGCCTAGCATCTGCATAGTCAGGCTTGATTTCAACTGTTTTCTCAAGAGCAGCTATTCCGTTGTCAATGTTTCCAGTCTGACCTTCGATAACACCAAGATTGTAAGTAATACTCGCATCATTTGGAGCCAAGGCTTGTGCGCTTCTTGCAGCCAAAAGTGCCTGGGAAAGGAAGTTCTGGTTTACTTGTGCTAGGGTATAAAAGATCCTGATTCGGGATTTCCAGAAAACGAAGTTTTTTGGATAAGCAGTGACCAATTTATCACTTATTGAAATAGCCTGTTGGCTAAGAGTTGAGGCGGTTTCGGCTGATGCGGATGCGTTTTGAGCATTTTCTCCGGTCAAGAGCTGAGAGGCGAGAGCTGCATTATTTACAGCAAGTTCATCCTGAAAAACAGGTTCTCCTGGGCGCTGTGCAACTGCTTTTTGAAGGTACGAATATGCGTCTTGGTAATAGCCGATTTTATTTAGATTGGCGCCATATGAGAATGCCTTATCTGCGTTCCAGTAATTAAGTAAATTGTACAAGAGGTAGAGACAAGCAAGAGAAATTGCTGAAATTCCTGCCCATTGAAAAGCTGATGGATTGGTTTTTTTCTGCTCTGCAGATTTTGGAATCAAAATTTTTCTTTCAGAATTGATAAGATTTTGAATTGCGAAAACAAAAATCGGAATAAGGAAAAAATAGCTGTTTACGATGACAACTGAAAAGCCAAAGAAATTAGTTATAGAAATTCCGATAAACGCTGCTATGAATCCAATTACTAGAAGCGAATCCGGATTGTGTTTGTCTTTGAGGAGCTTTTTTCCGGAGATAAATAAAAATATACTGATTATCGCAAGGTAAGATCCGAGTCCAAAAAGTCCTGAAGTTACAAGATAATTTAGAAATTCGTTGTGTGCTTTGTTATAAAGAAAATTCCATTCGGATGTCATATTTTGACCGGCGGGCTTGTATTTGTAATATGCAAAAGCAAATGTCTCAAGACCAGTTCCGAAAAGCGGATTATCTTTCCATGCATTCAAAGCTCCTTCCCAAACAAGAAGTCTGATCTTGCTTGAATCTGTTCCGCCGAATTCTCCAGTATGAAGCGGAGCAGGCTTCTCAGCGGGCGCAGGCTGTGGAGCGGTGGATGGAGGAGGAGCGGTCATTTTGCCCTGGATACTTGATAAGCTAAAGCTATTCAAAAAACCAAAAGGGGTACCTGCATAAAACGTAATTAGAATAAATAAAGTTATAAGTAAGCTTGGTATGAATAGTTTTATTTTTTCTCTTTTGTTTATAAATATATATCCTGCAAAAACTATAGCCAAAGCAACCCAAGTGGCTATAATCCCTGAGCGGGATCTTGAGTACATAAGGCTTAGATAAAAAAGAGCAAAACATACGGTATAAAATCCCGATGACAGTTTTAATTTTGCAGGAATTGATATTGCTCGGCCTGCAATTTTTACGGTTTTCAATGCAATATTTCTAAAACTGTTTATAAGAAGAGCAACAGTTATGGGGATAAGTATAGCCATGTATGCAGCAAGCCAATCCGGCTGGCCAAGAGTAGAGAAGATACGATTTTTTGGCTGGAAGTCATTGGCCCAGCAGGCGACATCAAGTGTGCCTCGGAAAAGAAGACACGTCGGATCATAGCCAAAATGTGAAGGGATGCCCCAAAGAGCAACTACAATTCCTGAGAAAAGACTCACTTTAAGGACTTTTCTTAAGATCGAGAGATCGAGCTTGGTCGCGTCAGCCTTGCTCTTCCTCAACAGATTGCTGGTAAACGCATAGTACAGGAATATATATAGAATAGTTGAGAGAAGACCGCCGTTAAATCGGGAGTAATATCCCCAGATCGAGACGTGCTGGTCCCATGAGAAAAGGGTCGAGATGACTTGGGATACAAAAAATATCATGATCGGGATATCAAGCGGAGTCCTCTGAATTTTCAGCTGCCCTTGAATAATTGCCTTGCTGCTCCATGCTGCGAAAATCACAAGGCCAAGACCAAAGGCGAGCCACATTTTATTGAACTCAAAAAGTTCTGATGTGTCTCCGGCAAGGACGAGCGGTACAAAGAAAAACAGAGCGTAGAAGGAGTATTCGATAATGCGATTACACCATTTAGCGAGGTTCATTAAATGATAATACTACAAATACTACCAATTTCAAATACTACAATTTACGCAAAGAAAGAAAACGATGTCTAGTTACTCGATGTATCGGATGGAGGTTGAGACTTCAATAGTTCACTTACTTTATTTGCAGTATCTATGGCGTCTTGATATTCCTTTATCGCAATTTTTCTTTGTTTTTCTTTCTCGTTTGTAATAGTTCTACTTTCAGCAAGTGTACTTTCAAAAATTTTAAGGTTTGATTCATCAATTTCTTTAGGCTTGAATCTTCCACTTCCTACGAATCCTGGATCATTTAAAATAACTGTGCCATCATGATAAGATCCAACTTTCGGCGCGGATTCAGGAGCATGATTAAATTCATTAATTCGAGCCTCAATTTGCTTGTTTACATTATCAAAATGCTCCTCGGATACTTTTATAAAACGTATCCCTTCTCTCGTAACAGCTACAAAACCACGCTCTCCGTCTAGTGTTATGGGAGCTCTTAAAATTAGCGCACGAGAATCACGCTGAGTATCTGTATCGTTTTTATCTCCAAATTTAGCAAAGTACCATCCATGATTTTCAACGTCTTCCTCCATTTGATCCATGACGCGTGACCATGCTTCCTCTCTTTGCTTTTGGGCTTCTTCGGGGGTTTCTGGAGCATCCTGAGCTTCGTCATCAGCCATGTTTACTACGACAGGAGGGCCTTGATCAATTCCAGCTCTTATTGTTTCTGATTGTGCTCGAAATGCAGGAGTACTTGCTAGTTCATTTAAAGCTCTGGCGGTTTGTTCCATTGAGGGCGCGATCGGAGCTGTGAATCCAGCTGCAGGACTTACTGGAAGATTTGTATCATTACTCTGTCCAAAAGTTTCTTGAGAACCAGGTGATGTATTTGTAACAGTGGTACTTGTTGGCTCTACTACTGGATCTGGAGTGGTCCATGGAGACTCTGGTGGACTTGAAACTGTATTGACGACTGGAGAATCGGGTGTGGGAATAGGACTCACTACTGCTTGAAATTCACTTGCTGCTGGATTTACAGATGCATTTGGGCTCAGCGGATGATCATTTTCTCCTCCAGGGCCTGTAATAAATTTTTTTGCTGCGCCGAGGGCGTCTAATATAGTAACAGGTTTTGGTGACGGCTCAACAACTGGTTGTGGGGTTTCGGGAAAGTCTGGCATATATTTAATATCTCAATTTTCAGAATTTATGTCAACCCCAGGATGTATAATAATACCAATACTACAAATGTCAAATACTACCAATGATTCAATAAAGAAAAAATATGATATTCATCAAAGAATTTATGATTTTATTATTGAAGTAATTAAGATTGTTAATTTACTAAACAAGACTTCTTCAAATATAGTTATTATTAATCAGATTCTTCGTTCTGTTACTTCGATGGGAGCGAATGACCAGGAAGCTGATGGAGCTCTTACGAAGAAGGATTTTGTTCACAAGCTCGTACTAGTAAGAAAAGAAGGTAAGGAAACAATTTTCTGGTTGTCTCTTATCGGCGATACGAATTCTAGTTACATTAAAACCAAAGTGAAGCCTTTTCTTACTGAAGGAAATGAAATAGTTGCAATTGTCAGCAGTATTATAAATAAAACAAGAGATAGAAAGTAGCCTTGCGGCTTTTCATCCTATTGTATTATTGGTATTATTTGTAGTATTGGTACTTATTGGTAGTATTTAATCATGAATATTCTTGACAAATTTTTCAGCCTTTTTTCTTACGATATAGGTATTGACCTAGGGACGGCGAACACGCTGATTTTTGTCAAAGATAAAGGAATTGTCATAAGAGAGCCTTCGATTGTGGCGATGCACAAGAAAACCAAAAAGCTTATTGCAATTGGAACTGAGGCGAAGAAAATGCTTGGCAAGACTCCTCCGAATATCCTGACGATAAAGCCTTTGCGGGGTGGAGTAATTGCGGATTTTGATGCGACTTCAAATATGATCTCGTATTACGTCCAGTCGATCCATGACGTAGGCAATATCCTTCCGCTTGCTCTGTCTAAGCCACGCGTTGTTATCGGCATTCCATCATCAGTTACTGAAGTTCAGCGCCGCGCTGTGTGGGAGGCGGCGCTTGATGCGGGAGCTCGAGAAGCCTTTCTAATCGAGGAGCCGATGGCAGCGGCGATCGGCGAGGGCGTCTCGGTATTTTCCTCGACAGGGTCGATGATTGTGGATATTGGCGGAGGAACTACTGAGATTGCAATTATTTCGCTTGGAGGAATTGTGGTCAGCAAGTCACTTCTTATCGCAGGTGATGAGATGGATCGGGTAATTGCACATTCCATAAGACTTCGGCATGGACTTGTTCTGGGTGAAAAAACAGCAGAGGATATTAAAATAAAGGTGGGAAGTGCGTATGAGAATAAAGTCAAAAGTCAAAAGTCAAAAGTCAAAAGTGAGGATGAAGATTCGAAAGAAAATAAAGAGGATGAAGGAAATCCTGAAGATAAAGTTGAAATTAAGGAAAAAGAGCGGGAAAAAGTTGCGGTGGTGCGGGGGATGGATATTGAGACAGGTTTGCCCAAAAGCTTGAAGATTACAGAAGTTGAGGTTAGAGAAGCGCTGGCTCCTGTAATCTCGGATATTATTGATGGAATTTCCGATGTTATCGAAGACTCGCCGCCTGAACTTACCAATGATATTCTTGAGCACGGAATTCTTCTGACAGGCGGAGGATCGCTTTTGCCGGGGCTTGACCATCTGATAGTTGAGAGAACCAGGATCCCCGTAATAAGATCTGATGACCCTCTGACGAGTGTAGTCCGCGGAACAGGAAAAGTCCTCGAGGATGATAGCCTTCTCCAAAGAGTCAAAGTCATCGGCGGACTAAAATAAACTGCAGAAGATGAGATACATCGGTAACACTTTTGAACTAGAATAACTAGTTCA
>JBBUBI010000057.1:0-10756 GCA_038058335.1 Patescibacteria group bacterium | reverse complement strand
ACATCTTACAAGTTAAGAAAGGAGGACAACCGTTCTCTATCTAGCCAACCAGGACTTGGGGTTGACAAAATAAAGAGAATAAACCATGATATAAGTAAGATTTCAAACTCTGCCCATGGATAAGAAAACGCAAAATTTAGATCCGCAACTCAAAGCAGCTTATGAACGTGTCATGGGCACCAATATCCCTCCTGCTACCCCAGCTCCTACGGTAACACCTGGAGCTCAAGCACCTCAAGCAACGCAAGTCCAAGCTCCACAAGCTCAAGCACCAGTAGTTTCGGCTGGAAGCGATGCAACCAAAGTTGTCGCAGGTGGTGGATCTGGAAGCAGGAAGCTTTCTCCCATTCTTATTATAGTTGCGATTCTCCTATTTTTTGCGGTTTATACTTTTATCTGGCTCACGGTATTTAAGGTTAAGATTCCTTTTTTACCTTTTTAATTACCTCGTCCAAACTTAAAAGCTCAGAATCTTTTCCGCTTCTCAATTTAAACTCTACTTTGTCCCCCGTCTTTTCGGAAACTATCAATCTTACAGGAATTCCTATCAGATCCGCATCGGCAAATTTACCACCCGCAGTCACGTCTTCCCGATCATCATACAGAACTTCTATGCCGGCTTTCTCTAGTTCTGCATAAGCTTTTTTTCCTCTGTCAATTGTTAATTGTGAATTGCCAAGTGTTATTAAGTGAGCATCAAAAGGCGCTACATTCGCCGGCCAAATTATTCCCTTGTCATCATGATGAACCTCTGCAATCGTGCCCATTGCTCTTGTCAATCCTATTCCATAACTTCCCAGATAAGCAAATTTCTTTTTTCCGTCTTTGTCTGTAAAAGAGACTCCCATCTTCTCACTATAAACTGTCCCAAACCGAAATATATTTCCTACTTCAATTGCTCGTACTTTTTTAAGAGGGCCATGTCCCAGATCACACTCTTTACCCTCTTTGACTTTTGTAATTTCAGTATTTTCTGCAAAATCTCCTCCAGGACAATAAATAATCTCATCCTCTCCGCTTTCACAAATTACCTGAAATTCATGAGTGTTATCTTTTGTAAAAACCCCTCCTGCTGCTTCTACTTTTATAGCATCTAGGCCCAATCGTTTAAATATCCTAAGATATGCATCTCCAACCTCTGCATAATATTTATCCAAATCCTCTTCGGTCGCATGAACACTATATAAATCTTTCATCAAAAATTCTCTTCCTCTTAAAACCCCTGATTTTGCCCGGAGCTCGTTTCTGAATTTTGTTGAGAAATGATAAAGTTTCAAGGGAAAATCTCTATAAGTATTGACGTGCTTTCTTGCAAGATCAAGAAGTATTTCTTCATGCGTAAATGATAATGCATAATCTTTATCATTTTTTTCAAATTGATACATTACTTCCTTCGCACTTTCCCAGCGACCTGTCTCATTCCAAATGCTTTTTGGATGAAGAAGAGGCATTAAAATTTCCTGACCGCCAGTAGAATTGATTTCTTCGCGAATTATTTTTTCTATTTTTTTTATCACCAAGAAGCCCAAAGGCATGAGTGTATAAGAACCAGCCATCAACTTATCAACAAATCCACCTCTTAAAAGAAATTTTGCGTTAATCGAAGTCTCATCCGTGGGAGTATCTTTGATTGTCTTACCAAACAGCTTGGAATAAAGCATAGTTTAAACGGAGTCCTGCCTGCCCGCCTTTGGAGGGAGCTTAGTCGAAGGACATAAAACGAGTATAGCATATTTACTTTTTTTGTAATATAATTTCAAACTGCATGCCGATTAATAAAGAGATCAACGCGCAATTCATCTTTCCTCAAAATGATGAAAGATTAATTGGAATACAAATTGAAAACAGAGAGTTAAGTTTGCCCGAATTGACAGAAATTGCATTCTTTGCTTTGGATTCCGGCTATAAATTGAGCATTACTAATAAAAGTGTCTCTTATACTTACTCTCCGAACGCACTTAAAAATCACCTGAATAATCCAAGTCACCACGAATGGAGGGGAAAAGTAATTGAGGAAATGAGGAGCGGAAGCGTTATAACCCTAGCTGATCCTTTATGGCAGCCATTGTCATAAGGCCTTCGTTTTGATAATAGCATATTTACTTTTTTTGTAATATAATTTCAGATTATGGCAGTAGAGACGCTGGGACATATAAACATGAGAACTAACTCCATAGGAGAACCAAACGCAGTAAGATTTTCTCCACGTAAATTCGGTATACCTGGAATAAGAAGAATTGTTGAATCTTTCGTATCTAGCTCTGCTCAAGTTAAATTCTCTATTATGAAAGACGAAAAGGTAATTGGTCGAATTAGAGGACACCATCTGCATCAGATCAGAACACTGACAGAGGCTCAGCAAGGAAATTTGCTAGATGAAGTTGCGGAAAGATTGGGACATGCAGATACAATTATAATCGAGTCAACGGATCCTTGGAAATATATTTAGACTTTTTCTTTACCTCTTTACCCTGAGCTTGTCGAACGGGGTGGCCGCCGAAGGCGTTGCGAAGCGCAGCTACCATTTTCGCAGTAAAAGAAGAAGAAACGCTCCTGTCGCTTTGTGATCTTCTTCTAAAATCAAGCGATCTCTCAATTATTTCAACTCTCACTCCTTCTTCGCTCGCTTGATCCACCGTCCATCTGGCCTCTCCTGATTCGGCGATAACTCCGTCTATTGATTCAAGTTTTCCGTCTTTTTCAAGCACTTCTTCGGCCCTGTCAAGCATAAAACCTGAAACCAAAGTCCCTTTTTGCCAAAGCCTTACAACAGACAAGAGATCAAAAGAATATGGGGCCTTTTCTAAAACTTCAAAACCTTCTCCGAGAGATTGCATAATTCCATATTCAATTCCGTTGTGTATCATCTTTACGAAGTGTCCTGCTCCGCCTTCTCCAAAATACTCATACCCTCCGTGAGGCTTTGATAAGCTGTCCAAAATAGGAATTATATGCTCATATGCCTCCCTGCTTCCTCCGACCATAATTGGATAACCTTCTTTTGCGGAAATGATTCCACCGCTGACTCCTATTCCAAGAAACAATAAGCCGTCTTCTGATAATTTTTCAAACCTTCTTTGAGTATCTTTGTAATTAGAATTTCCGCCATCAATTACGATATCACCCTTTTCGAGGTATCCGGAAACTTCGTCCAGAATATTTTGCGTTGTTTCTCCGGCCGGAAGCATTATCCAGACAATTCTCAGTGTTCGTAGTTTTTCCGCTAACTCTTTCAATGAAACTGCGATATCAAACTTACTATCGGGTAGTTCAGATTTAAGAAGTTCGAATGCTGTTTGTGTTCGGTTCCAAACAACCAACTCATGCCCTTCTTTTATTAATTTTGCAGCCATTCGGCTGCCCATTTTACCAAGTCCTATAAATCCTATCTGCATATTAAACTATTTTCCCCCGAACTTTACTTCGCCTTGTAGCTTACTTATATTAATTTTTCTGGTGCGTCTAATGCTTTAATTACACCAACCGACGGATAAAAATTATTTGGATCATAAACAATACGCGGCTGAATGTAAGATTTTGTTCCAGGAAGAGACTTAAGCGGTTGAGCTAATTGATCTATTCTCTCCGCTACGGCTATAGGCAACTGTGTTAAAAAAACTCCATCATTTCTACTCAATCTCTTCCAGATCCTCTTGAATAAATGAGGATAAAGAATTTCTGGTACAGTATCTAACCCATCTCCTCCTCTACAAATAATTAAATCAAATGTCTCAACTCCTCTGTTTCTTTGCCATTCGTCAATTTTTCTCCATGTGCCATTGGAGGTTAGATCACCACTCAAAACATCTATTCCTAATCTTTTATCCATTTCTTTTAAATATTTCTCTCTGCCATCTACCAAAGTCACACAAAGACCGGCATCTACAGAGGACGGAGGGCTATCCTTACTTCGGGGATTTTTTAAATCGCGCAGGAAGCTTGCATCTCCTCCCATCAAATCTAAAACATTAGTAGTGCGCCCACTTTTTTTTCTTTCTAGAAGATAATCACGAAAAGAAGGAATTCCTAGCCCAACTCGCAAATCCTGAAACCCTCTATCATAGTGCTCTACCAAGCCTCCGTACATGCTCCAGACTTCACCTTTTATTCCATATTCATATTTAACGGCTCTCTCTTCTGCCTTTAACCATTTTTCAACCCCTCTCTTAGATTCTCTCAGCACTCCAATCGTTGACTGCTTCTTATCCTCGCGCATATTAAACTATTTTATCTCCAACTTTTGTAATCCCCGCTGGCTCTAGAAGAATTGGCTGATCCTCTCCATCAACTGCCATAAGCATTCCCTGACTTTCAACGCCCTTAAACTTGCGGGGTTCAAGATTTACTATAAAGGGTAACTTCTTCCCGATAAGATCTTCAGCCTTATACCACTCCGCAATCCCTGATACTATTTGGCGTTTAAACTCACCAAAGTCAACCTCCAATTTCAAGAGTTTATCCGCATTCTCAGCTTTCTCAGCAGACAAAATTTCCCCAATTCTTATATCACACTTTTTGAACTCCTCAAATGATATATTCATAGTGTGAAATCCGCCGAAGCCTTAGCGAAAGCTGGATTAAATTCCTCAAATGAAATCATAAAATTTCTAATTATTCTAATTTCTAATTAACCTAATCAAATCCCAATTTTTTAAAATTCTAATTTAGAAATTAGGTAAATTAGAGCAATTAGGTTAATTCTTATAACCAACGCCTTCCGTCTTTTTCTATCAACTCCCATGATTCCTTCGGTCCCCACTCGCCTTCTTTGTAAGATTTTAAATTTGACCCAGACTCCTTGCTCCATCCCTCAAGAATTTTTGTAATAAATTCCCAAGAACTTGCCAATTCATCGCTTCTATTAAACAGCATTTGATCTCCATTGAAAATATCAGTCAAAACTTTTTCATAAGCCTCGAGTCCCTTTGTTTCAAAAGACTCTTCATATGAAAAATGCATGTTGACCGTCTCAAGCGCAAGTTTATTGCCCGGCTTTTTTGCGATAATCCGCATATAAATCCCCTCATCCGGCTGAATTCTGATAGTAAGCACATTACCAATTTCAGGACAGCCAAATTCCTTAAAAAGGATATGGCACGTTTGCCTGAACACAATAGAAATAGTTACCTCGTCCTTCGGCATCTTTTTCCCCGCTCTGACATAAAATGGCACGCCTTCGAGTCGCGGGGAATTTATAGAAAACTTGAATGCCGTAAAAGTCTCAGTCTCAGAATTTGGCAACACGTCTTTTTCACTGTGATAATCTTCGTACTGACCGCGAACTACATTTGAGGTAACTTTATCTGGCTCGATAGGCACAATCGATTTAATCGCATTGGCGCGCGCATCACGCAGATCTTCTTTGGTAAAACTCACAGGGCTCTCCATCGCAATCGCTGCGATCAGTTGCATAAGATGATTTTGCGCAACATCCCGAAGAATTCCCACACCGTCAAAAAACTTACCTCTGTTTTTTATCCCTTCTTTTTCCGCAAACGTGATCTGGACATGATCTATAAATTCCTTATTCCAGATTGGCTCAAAGATTCCATTGGCAAATCTGAATGCGAGGACATTTTGAAGCGTCTCTTTTCCGAGATAATGATCCACACGAAAGATCTGTCTTTCTTCAAAAATCTTCGACAATTTCTCATCCAGTGTTATTGAGGTTTCGAGGTCTTTTCCAAAAGGCTTCTCGATGATTATCCTAGTCCATTTACTCGAACCTTGACCGCATCCTTCAGATAATTTAGTTGTTTCAAGATAATTTAATATCGGCTCGTAATTGACAGGTGGAGTTGCGAGATAAAAAAATCTTGTAATACATGCTCCTATTTCCTTATCAAAAGAATTAAGTTTTTCAATTAATTCCAGATACCCTTTCTCATCTGCGAAATCTCCTTCCTGATAAAACAGATGCTTGGAAAATTCTTCCCAATTTGGCTTTTCTGATAATTCCTTAAAATGATCCCTGAAGTCTTCATCACCATATTCCCTTCTTGAAAATCCGACGATAAAAAAATCTTTTGGAAGTAAATCCTGATTGAACAAAGAAAAGAGCGCAGGAATTAATTTATTTTGTGCAAGATCACCGGTCGCACCAAAAATAATCTTAACAAATGGACTATTCATAAAATTTCTAATTATTTTAATTTCTAATTAACCTAAACAAATCCCAATTTTAGAAATTAGGTCAATTAGTGTAATTAGGTTAATTTTATATCTTCTGGTCTGTAATTAAAAGCACTTTGTCTGTAATTTGAGACTGTTTTAGAAATCTTGCAGGAGCTTCTTCGACCGATCCTTCCTCAGTAAAAATTTTAATCCCCTTTTTTTTATCTTTACCAAAAACCAAAAGCATTATCAGATCCATTTGCGCAAGCGCATGAAACGTTAGCGTCATCCTCTCACCAAACCCATAGGGCGCTTCAGTCGATCCCTCGGGAGACATTTTCAGAGGATCCTTATATTCAGACACAAAAACATTGTCTCTATCTTTGCCAAATAATGGATTAGTAAAATCCGACCTATTCGGAGCAATACCTGCGATATGTCCGTCATTACCAAGGCCGAGAATTGCAACGCTTTTGTGAAACCATCCCAAAAGGTAATGCACGAGTTCATCATATTCCCTTGCGGACTCTTCCCGTATCTTCCAGCTCTTAAGCATTGAGTAAAACGGAGTATTTATGGAGTGAATATAATCCAAAAATCCTGAACTTTTTATAGAGAGCTCATTGCTTAATTTATGATACGGCTCGCCATACCGTTCATCGACTATTGCTACCGCTCCGGGATTAATCGTTCTCTCTTTGGCAAGTTTTTTATAAAGAGGTAGAGGAGTTCTTCCGCCTGAGAGGAACAATACTGTCTTGCGGTCAACAAATTCTTCAAGTTTTTGCTTTGCTAGATCCAAACCCTTAAGATCACTCGATACAACAAACTGTTGCATAAATTATTGCTTGGGGAGAACCGGCTGGCCTGAAATAAATCTTATAATATCGCTTACAGTGATAACTGCAATAAGTCCCAGAAGTAGTGCCATGCCGATGGCATGCGCTGTCCCTTCAAATTTTCTCGAAACCTTTTTCCCCACGACTGCTTCAATAAATATAAAAAATAATCTTCCTCCATCAAGCGCAGGAATTGGCAAGACGTTTAGAACTGCGAGATTTAGAGATAAAAGAGATACGAAAGACAGAACTGCGAGTGGTCCAAGATCTACAAACTGTCCCGTGAGTTGCGCTATCCCCACCGGCCCTGCGACATCACGAGGCACTTGAGCATGCAAAACAAGTTGCGATACGACTCCGTACAATCCAGCCAAAATTAACCAGGAATTCTTCAGACTTTCCATAACCCCCACAAAAGGCGCTTGCCAAAGCGGATATTTCTGCGTCACGATATTTGGAGAAATCGAAACCCCCATGGGCCCTTCATCTTTGGGAAAATCTTTTCGAGGAGTAACTTCAATTATTTGTTCCTGTCCGCTTCTGTCAATTTTAAGTTCTATCCCCTCTCCTAGATGCTCCCTTGTAATCGAGATAAGCTGTGATGCAGATGTTATTTTTTGACCATTTATGTTTTCTACGATATCATTTTTTTGCAAACCCGCTACTTGTGCCGGAGATTTATCTACAATATTTGTAATTGTAATTTTATCTCCCGGTACAGATACCCCAACGACACCAAAGAAATAAGTAATTATCGCAACAGCCAGAACGAAATTCATAAAAACTCCAGCGACTATTACAGTTGCTCTCTGCCAAATTGGACGGGCGTAAAAGGCACGTTTAATGTCTGTTTTGTCATCTTCTGCTTTATCCCCCTTTGTAATCTTCCCCCCACCTGCATCATCCTCACCAAATAATTTCACAAATCCGCCAATTGGAAGGAGATTGATCGAATACATTGTCTCTCCAAATTTCTTCCCCCAAACTCTGGGCGGAAGTCCTACTCCAAATTCTTCAACCTTAATTTTGAAAAACTTCGCAACAAAAAAATGCCCCGCCTCATGGATCAAAACCAAAACTGTAAGAATTAATAAAAAAACAAAAATTGTAATTATCATGTTTTAATAATTTGAAATTTAAAATTTGAAGTTTTCAATGAAAATTAAAAATTTAAAATTGAAAACTTGCAGATTAAATCTGCAAAAGCTCTTCTTCTTTCTTCTTCCCCATTCCGTCGATATCTCCCATTACTTCGTCTGTCAGCTTTTGGACTTCTTTTTCAAGTCTGGAAACTTCGTCTTCAGACATACCTTCTTCTTTCTTCACATCATTCATCGCCTCGTGTCTTATTTGACGCGTCATAATCTTGCCGTTTTCAAGCTTTTGTTTCATAAGATGAATAAGTTCCTGACGTCTCTCTTCAGATAATTGAGGAATACTAATTCTTATAAGTTGCCCATCAATAACAGGGTTTAGCCCGATATTTGCTTCGGTTATTCCTTTTTGGATTTCTCCGATTATCGATCCGTCAAATGGAGTAATAACAATTGTCTGTGTGTCGACTGCAGCGATCGTAGCAAGCTCCACGACTCGCAATTTCTGAGTATTTCCGTAACAGTTAATGACAATATTCTCGACAAGTGAAGGCGCGGCGCGGCCTGTTCTTACAGTCGCAAGATCATTGTGAAGAACGTCTAAGATTTTTTTGAATTTATTGCGGGTATTATTGAGAAGATTGTCCATCAGTTATCTTAAATTAGCAGAAAGAGACAAAATATTCAAGAAAGAACTTACTCCACGGGAGATGGAGAGATTCTTGACGCCTGTCGCATTAACAGAAATATTCCATTAAACACACCTGACCTCTCCTGTTG
This sequence comes from Patescibacteria group bacterium, assembly GCA_038058335.1. Taxonomy (GTDB): domain Bacteria; phylum Patescibacteriota; class Microgenomatia; order Levybacterales; family UBA12049; genus JBBTVO01. The sequence goes on along the minus strand of JBBUBI010000057.1, from coordinate 1,929 downwards.
GGAACGATAGTTTTTATACAATTTTTCATTTAGCCTAGGTTCTTTCACTTCTTCGATAAACATTTCCGCAACCCCTTCGTCATACCATTCAGTTTCAGCAAAGAAAGGGTTATCCGACTGTAGATAACTAAAAAGAGCTTCTGCGTCTTTAAATTCTGCGGGACACTCAAGCTTAGCAGCGTCGAGAAGAACATGCACATCTTCATTCCCAGTAAAAAGTTGTTCTACCATTATTCTCCGAGGGAAATCCTGGAAATTTTTTTTATTACAATGTTTTCTCCGAGTTTAGCAATTGACTGCTTTACCAGGTCTTCAATTTTCATAGATGCATCTCTTATATATTCTTGCTTTAAAAGAGCTTCAGCATCCTTGGGATTCATTGCGGCTGTCTGCATAGCAAGTTCATGCGCGAGATTTTTGAAATCCTCGGTTCGCGCTACAAAATCTGTCTCACAAGAGAGCTCAATCATCACTCCAACTTTACCTCCATTATGAATATATGCCTCGACCAGACCTTGTGACACCTCTCTGTCTGATTTCTTTGCAGCTTTTTCAATTCCGTGCTTCTTGATCCAATCAATAGCTTTTTTGTAATCATTGTCTGATTCTTCAAGCGCCTTGCGACAATCCGCAATCCCAGCACCAGATTCTTCTCTTAATTTTTTGAGTAACTTAATATCCGCTTTCATATAAATTTAATTTTAAATTTTCAATTCTCAATTTTTATTGAATTTTTAATGCTTTAATTTTAAAACATTTAGATTTGATTGAAAATTAGAAATTTTAAATTAAAAATTTACTTCTTTTTTGCAGTTTTAACAACTTTAACTTCCGCATTTTTTACTTCTGCAACTTTCTTCGTCTCTACCTTTTTCGGTTCTTCTCGTGGCGTATCATTCATTACCAATATTTCTTTCTTGGGTTCTTTCACAGGCTGGCTTGCTTCTTTCTTCGCCTTCTCTTCAGCTTTTTGCACCTTATCTGCCACTTCTTTTGCTGTCTTTTCTTCAGCTTTAATTCCGATCTGCCTTCCTTCAATCCACGCATCCATAATTGCTTTTACGATCAATTTAATTGAACCTACTGCATCATCATTTGCTGGAATTGGATAGTCGACAAGATGCGGATCTGCATTGGTATCAGTTATCGCCACAGAAGTAACTCCCATCTTGCCTGCTTCATCAACTGCTAATTTCTCAAGATGACTGTCCACGATAAAAATCGCATCCGGCACCTGAGTCATGTCTGCAATTCCGCCATAAAGCGATTCAAGCTTCAGTTTTTCTTTCTGCCATTGCCCTACTTCCTTTTTTGTATATTTTGACTTCTCCTCATCGCTTGAAAGCTTCTGGGTAAAATCCTTAAGTTTCTTAAAATTCTTGACAACTTCTGCGAAATTGGTAAAAGTTCCACCAATCCATCTCTGCGTTACGAAATAAAGCTTATTCTCAGCCTTTTCTGCAACCTGCTGTTTTGCTCTTTTTATTTCAGTGTCAATTACCTCCTGCGCTTGCCTTTTGGTACCCAATACGACCAAGGCACCGTTTCGCTGCGCTAGGCTTTTTATGAATTCCAATGCTTTCTCAAGCTCTTCCTTGGTCTTGGTAAGATCTATAATGTGGATATTGTCCCGTGCCTCAAAAATAAAATCCCTTGATTTGGGATTGGAGCGCGTTACCTGGTGGCCAAAATGACAACCGGCTTCAAGTAGTTCTTCTAATTTAATTTCTTGCATATAATCCTTCTTGCCCCGCGTAGCTTTCTTTGTCCTTCGTAGTTTTAACGAAGGAGGAACGCGAAGTGGGGTCCTCCATTCCGCTACCCCAATCAAGATTAATTTACGGAATGTGTGTATTAGCTTCTAATGATACTAAAAATCTTGTAAAAATACAACCACTTTCTTTACTAAGTCCACCTTAGAGGTGGACT
>JBBUBI010000056.1:0-5202 GCA_038058335.1 Patescibacteria group bacterium | reverse complement strand
CGATGAGCGTTCAGGAGCCTTTGGGAAATGCAGTAAATGTAGTAAGCAAAGCGGATGTTAAGGATAAAAGAGTTTTGATAATGGGACTTGGGCCTACAGGTCTTTGCGCTGGACTAGTTGCAAAAGTTTACGGAGCAAAGGAAGTAGTCGGTGTAAATAGGAGGGAATATCGCCGTGATCTTGCGCTAAGGCTTGGATTTGACAGAGTTGTTTCGGAGCTTGATGAAAAAGAATACGGATCCTTTGGTGCAGTACTTGAGATGAGCGGAAATAGGATGGGGATACAAGTGGCGCTTGATGCTGCAAGTATCGCAGGTAAGATAATTGCTTTTGGAATTCCTAAGGAAAAAATTTCAGTTGATTGGGGAAAATATTTGATAGACAAAGAGCTTTCAATTCAGTCAGTGTTTGGGCGAATGATATGGGACACTTGGAAAGAAACCACAGAGCTTCTGGTATCAGGAAAAATTGATTTGACTCAAATAATAACACACCGCTTTGCGCTTTCTGAATTTGAAGAAGCAATGAAAGTTATGAAATCAGGAGAGTGCGGGAAAATACTCCTTAAGCCTTAATGAACAAGTTGGATAATTTCTACAAAGAACTAGAAGAAGTTGTGAGCAAAGGTAAAACCCCGCGTGTTATAGAGTCAGCACAGGGAGCATATCTTACGATTGGAGGAAAAGATATGCTTAATTTTTGTTCAAGCCATTATCTTGGCTTTGCGGTGAATGAAAGGTTGAAAAAAGCTGCAAAAGATGCGATTGATAAGTTTGGTTTGGGTACCGGTTATAGAACGCTGGCGGGTACTCACTCATTGCATTTGGAGCTTGAAGAAGCAATTGCCGAATTTAAAGGAACTGAGGCGGCTGTAGTCTTCTCAAGCGCCTACATGGCAAATTGCGCTGCGATTCAGACAATTATCGGTAAAGATGATGTTGTGGTTTCCGATGAGTTAAACCATGCATCAATTATCGATTCCGTAAGACTGTCCGGTGTGAAAAATAAGTTTATTTACAAACACGCCGACGTAAAAGACCTTGAAGAAAAACTTAAGGAAGGATCCAGGATTGAAAACAGCAAAATTCTGATAGTTACGGACGGAGTTTTTTCAATGGATGGAGATCTTGCCCCTCTTCCGGAGATTGTTAGACTTGCGAAGGAATACGGGGCGCTCACTATGGTGGATGATGCGCATGGAGAGGGAGTTTTGGGAAAAGGCGGACGCGGAATAGTTGACCATTTTGGATTACTCGGCCAAGTAGATATAGAAGTTGGAAGTTTATCCAAAGCGTTTTCTGTAATGGGAGGATTTATTGCTGGTAAAAAAACATTGATTGATTATTACAACTTAAAATCAAGACAAAGACTATTTTCAATTGCGCTGACAATTCCGGATACCGCTGCAGCCCTCGAAGGAGTAAAAATTCTTCAGGAATCTGAAGCCGTTGTTAAGAAGTTATGGGATAATGTCGATCATCTTCGAGAAGAGTTTAAAAAATTAGGTTTTGACACGGGAAATTCAGCGACACCAATTACGCCTGTGATGCTTGGAGATGAGGAGACTGCAATTAAGTTTAGTTCGAGACTTTTTGAAGAAGGTGTGTTTGCGACTCCAATTGTTTTCCCGATGGTTCCCAAGGGAAAAGCAAGGATTCGCGTGATTCCTTCTGCTGCACATTCAAGAGAAGATTTGGATTTTGGAATAGCTAAATTTAAAAAAGTTGACGAAGAGCTTAAGGTAATATAAAATAGCATTATGACAGAAGTTTCCAATACTGAGTCTAATTTGATCACGCCTGCTGCTGAAAGGTTGAAAGCTATACCCTATTCGGAAGTTAAGCCTCTTTTGGATGCAAAACACGAAGCAGATCCAGTAGCTGGAATTGCTATTGCAAATCTTACTGACATCGAGCCTGTTGAAACAGATAAAGGAATTTATCATTTTCATGCAGCACGAGTTTTTACAAGTACTCCCGAGACTCCAAATTTCGTAAATCCTCATTATCACAAGATTGGAGAAGAACCATATAATATATTAAGAAGCGATGGGGGCGAGATGAATTTAGGATACGTAAAAGACGGAAAAGTTGAGTGGGATGCGCCACGGACAGTAGTTGCAGGAGAAATTATTAATGTTAAGGAAGGTCAAGTCCATTCTCTAAGAAATATTGGTCAAGAACCATTAGATTTTACTTTTGCTTGCCCAGATAATCATCTGATAGATAACAGTCCTGAAAAACCCGAAGGCGACAGATATCTCACGAAAAATTTACCAAGCGGTATTCCCCCGCAGTATCCTAAATAATCTTCACCTGCTGTAATAATTTCACGTTTTGGGTAAATCGGTTTTGGGGGCATCGTCTGATGCAGAATATAGTTCGAATCTGGGAGTCTGATTTCCCCATGTAGTATCAGGGTTATTGGATCCTAAATAATTTACTCTTTTTGTTTCTGCGTGAACTACTCTTATAACTTCCCAATTACTAAGTTTATGTTCCTTTGCCCAGGAAATATATTCATCAATTTCGTCTGGATTATCATCAAAAACTCTAGTACCATTCCCTGAAGAATCTGGCAAAAGCTGATAAAGAATTGGTAAATATTCTGCTTTGAGGTCCGTAGTATAAAGGACTATATCGGTTCCTAAACCTTGTTCTAATATTCCCGAAGTATGTAATTTATAAACCTGTCCGAATGCATCTTCTATAGTTCCGCGACTAACTATTGTTCTAATCCCTTTTTCTTCTGTTCCTTCCGAAAAATATCTTGCAAAAGCTGGATAAACATATTCATTTGTATGATTTCCAAGAAGACATCTTAGGATATCCTCATCTATGTCATAATTTTCGAGGGAAATTTTTCCTTCCATAATCAAATCGTCTTTGATCTTGTTGAAAGCATTATCAGTCTTTTCTTCGGCTTGCTCTTGCGGTTCTCCCCTTTCAATTGCTTTTGCATAAATGCTTGCCAGAATTAAATTCACTTTGGGGTGATAGCGTTGAGCATTAGTTCCCGGAAGGGTGAATTTTGACTTACCATATAATCTCTTCCCTACATCTTCCGGAATATTTATGCCTCTTCCTTGGAGACTGGGATCGGTTGCAAGTCTTCTGAATTCTTCATTATGCCATTGCGTAGCTGCAAAAAGGGTGTCATCAAAATCGGATACATACAAAAGTCCTTGTGGTTCCTGATAAAGCTTGGCCCGATTTCTTAATTCTACTAAAACACTGCCTGAGTCTGCAGAAAACCACTCGCTTTTCTGAACTGATGCTTTAAGACTTTCCGGAATAACTTCGACATTAAGATCAAGAATTTTCAATATCTCTCCTTGGGGAATGGGAACTAAATTAAACTCTCTTAAAATTCGCCCAGCTTCTTGATTTGGTTTTTGCTCGGGACTTAGTTGATCAGGCATAAAGTAATTATATCATTCTGCAATTTTCTTCTCGAGCTTGTATAATATTCATATGTTTTGGGCTGACCAAATTTTAAAAGATAGAATTGGTTCTGAGTGGATTAATGATGCATGGACTCCTTCAGGAATTATCCACATGGGGGGACTAAAGGGTCCTGTTATTCACGATGTTTTATTTAAAATCCTAAAAGAACAGGGAAAGAAAGTTAAGTATACTTTTGGGTTTGATGATATGGATGCGATTGATGGGTTACCCAACGAGCTTTTAAAAACCCACGAGAAATATATGGGAATTCCTATTTGTAATGCGCCAAGTCCAGATGGAAATGGATCTTTCGGTGAATATTACATAAGTATGATGTCGGAAATATTTAAAAAATTAAATATTGAAGCTGAAATTTATCTTGCATCAGACTATTACAAAAAAGGAATTTACAATAAAGCCATAAAACACGTTTTGGATAATGCGGATAAGGTCCGTAAGGTTTATTCTGAAATGTACAAGAAGGAGATTGCAAAAGATTGGTTTCCTCTTCAGGTAGTTTGTCCAAGTTGCGGAAAAGTGGGAACTACTGAAGTAATCGCTTGGGATGGAAAAGAAGTTTCATTCGTTTGCAAAAAAGATAAAGTCAAATGGGCGCAGGGTTGTGAATTTTCCGGCAAGATTCCTCCATATGATGGGAAAGCGACAATGCCATTTAAAGTCGAATGGGCTGCGAAATGGTGGACGTTTGGAGTAACGATTGAAGGTGCAGGAAAGGACCATGCCTCAGCAGGCGGGACTTATGATGTGGCAAGAAAAATCACAAAAGAAGTATTTGGAGTCGAACCTCCCCTTGCTCTGCCATACGAATTTTTTCTTTACGATGGAAAAAAAATGTCTTCTTCAAAAGGAGTAGGTCTAACCGGACAGGATTTGCTTGAAGTCTTGCCTTCTCAACTTGTGAGATTTCTTATGATTAAAACTCCACCCAATCAAGCAGTGGAGTTTAATCCTCGAGGGACTCTTATTATTCCACAGCTGTATGATGACTATCAGAAAGCTAGTGATTCAGCTGAAGACTACATAAAAAAAGCTTATGAGTTCTCAAAGATCAGTGGGAAAGATTTTCCTGTAAAGACAAGATTTCTTACTTTGGCTCAATGGGTGCAAATGCCAAATATGCAGGATGAGATTCGCAAAGAAGGTCTTGAGGACTTGGCAAAATATGCAAAAGTCTGGGTAGAAAAATATGCTCCGGAGTCGGAAAAATTTGAATTTCAAAAAGAAATTCCGCAGAAAGCAAGAGAATTAAATGATAAGCAAAAAGAATATCTAGGAAAAGTTGCAAAAGAGCTTGGCAAGGATTGGGACGGCGAGGAGCTTCAAAAAAATCTATACGAATGGTCAAAGGAATTAAATGTTCCGTCCAAAGATGCATTTGCAGCAATTTATCTTTCTCTTCTTGGAAAAACTTCAGGTCCCAAAGCTGGATGGATTATTTTGGAAAATAAAGAATTCGCAAGGAAAAGGTTTGAAGAATTGGGGAATTAGGGTTTTATCTGAGGTTTAACGTTCCCTTGTTTTCTCAAGTCAACTATAAGATGTTTTCTTACTTTTTCTTCAAATTTATCAATCGGTATTTTCTCTCTCCTTAATCCTTCTAGCTCAGACCAAAGAGCAATGCCTCCTTGTATTGCTAAATCCCTGTGTAGTTCGGTCATGGCCTGATAATAACATAAAGTCACCTGAATTCTAGAAACTAATGCCCCCTAGGGTCTTTTAAGGTAGTAATCAAATA
>JBBUBI010000055.1:0-12410 GCA_038058335.1 Patescibacteria group bacterium | reverse complement strand
ATATTGAACTGCACCCTCAGAAGAAAGTGTTACCGATGTCCCCATCCTGTACACGGGGTTGACTTTTGGGCTTTTGGGTCTATAATATTTCCATTATGCCGGAAGTTGACGTACCAAAAAAATTAGATCCAGCAGTTTCAGATTGGATAAATTCAAAAATCAATGCAGGAGAGGGAATTTTTCTTGGTGAAGATCCTGAAAAATTATCAAGACATAGATACGAAATAGATGGGAAAGAATTAAGCGTTGATTTAAATACTGAATGTGATATTTATCGTGCTGATTTAACAGAAGGACACCTACAAAGCTTAGCTGCTGCCGGGGTGATTTTTGAACAGGGACCAGTCTCAGAAGATGGACTGATAGATATCGGAAATTCAATTAGACAAGTATGTTATCCGAGAGTCAGTGGCTCCGGAAACTTTAAATAATTTATTATGCCGCCATTTAAAGAATTAAGCTTAGTTAGTGAACGACAAAGAATTGCTTTCAGAGAATGGCTTGATGACAAAATTGAGTCAGGACAAGGGGAGCATCTTTTAAGGGGCTTTTATGATAACGGGGATGCTCTGGAAGTATATAAAGTTGATGGAGAATTGCTAGGTGTTCAAACAGACATGAGAATTATTTATCGATGGGAGAAAGCTATCATAAGTGAAGGAGCCGCTGATCAATTAAGAGAAAAAAGAGGAGTAATCTACGATCCCAATGGAGGTCCTATTTAATTATGCCGAGAATTGAATTTGAGTCACCGGAGCAGAAGCAAAGATTTGATAGCTGGATAGGGAGGCATATATTCGATGGTAGATTTGTAGGTGGAAGTATAATACCTTTAGGCTCTGATGGCAGAGGCTCGCTAGAAGTATATCCTACAAAAGATGATGCTATAGTTGTTGTTGATGAAGCAAGTGACTTTACGATTAGAAAGCCCGTATTAGTCACAAGTGAAAGTTTCATAAAAGAATTAGCAACAGCTGGGATAATTTTTGCTGCAGTAGAACCTTTGGCAGAAGAAGTACATACACGAAAAGAGCCACATATTCCATATTACGGAGATTGACCTTAAATATATGCCTGAAGCACATTTATCAAAAGCACAAGCACTAGCTTTCCGTATTTTAGTACGGGAGAATAAAGACAGCATAACGCAAAAAGTACAGGAAAATGATACCGAGGGATATATGGTTGGAGAAACTAAAGAGCCAATGTTTATAGTATATGATACACACATAAGTCGTCCCGGTGAAGCTGATTTAGCTTATCCTTCCGAATTGAAAAAAAAGCTTTTAGAATCGGGGGTAATCTTTGAAAAAAATGATAAAACCTCAGATATTAATATTGAGAAATTAGATGTAAGTCCATAAAGTTTTTAAATCAAAACTACTTAATTGTATACTTCTTGAATTTTTTCTCCTGAGGCTGTATAATACTTTACTATTAGATTGGATCTTTTACAATGCCTAAAGGTAGAATTAGAGTACGTTTAAAAAGTTATGATGCCCGAGTAATAGACCTCTGTTGCCAGCAGATCTTAGATACTGCGATAAGGACAGGAGCAAAGGTCGTAGGTCCTATCCCGCTTCCTACCAAAAGAAGCGTTTATGCAGTCAACAAATCCCCTTTCATAGATAAAGACGCAAGAGACCACTTCGAGATCAAAATCCACAAAAGATTAATAGATATAATGTCCCCAACCGAAAAGACCATAGACAGTCTTACTCATCTGGAACTTCCTGCCGGTGTGAATATTGAAATAAAGATGTAAGCCTCTTTGATAAATTTCTAATTCTAAATTTTTAATTTCTAATCAAGTCCAAATTTGGATAACTACTAATGGATTTCCCGAGGTGTCGCTACGAATCCACCTCCGAGGTGGGCTTATCTTATTATTATTATATGAAGTATCTTGAAATATTATAAAGTAATATGAATACTACTTTTAGTCTTGTTTCAAAAAGAATTAAATGAGATAATGCAAGCATGCAAACACAAGTTTTGAATTATAGAATTATTATCGAACCGGAGAAAATAGGCAAAAAAACAGTTTATAATGCTTTTTGTCCAACCCTTGGGGTAGCTGATTACGGTGACACAATTGATGAAGTCCTCAAAAGCATAAAAGATGGAATAGAATTGGCTGTTGAATGTTTGGCAGAAGAAAGAAAAGAAATCCCCGTTGATAATGTAAAAGAACAAGTTGTCGCAGTAGCGCAGGTGAAAGTTCCGGCAGGTGTAAAAACATTTGCTTTATGAGCAAACTGCCAAGAAATATAAAACCTCAGAAACTCCTAAAGGCTTTAGAGAAACTTGGATTCACAAAAACAAAAGGTAAGGGGAGGCCATATAAGATTAAAACATCAAGACGGAAGATGGACGCAGGTAGCTGTTCATCCTGGACCAATTCCTCAAGGAACTCTTCGAAAAATTCTTAATCAAGCAGAAATAACAGAAAAAGAATTAGCTAAAATACTATAATTTCCCTAGGTGACCAAGATAATCCATCTCTCAGGTGGTCATTGTATTGTATAGTATGACACAGTTAGAATTGCCTGCCGGTGTCAATCTGGTGTGAATATTGAAATAAAGATGTAATATTTTGATATACTTGACTTTGTTTGATATAATTCCCATATAGTGGTTACAATTACAGAAGCTTGTCCTTCCTTATCGCCCTCAGAGGTTGGGCTTCCTAATTCCTCTATCTCGAAAGAAGAGCCTCCATTGTTTGAAGTCTACAGTTTTGCAAAAGATGCTATCGTAGATAACGAAGAAGCATTGCGGGAAAGTATTCCTACCGAACAGTCTGAACAGTCGTCTCTCTTTTCGTATGAAATAATTGTTGACGAGGAACATATTTTAGTTGATTTCAAACCTAAAAGAGAGGAAATTGATGTGGAAACCTCATTTTATTATGGGGCAAGTCCAAATGGAACAACAGGAAGATTATTTAGTAAGGCAAAAGATTTAATGACAAAAGTAGCAAATATACGCCAAAAGCCGGTAAATTACAGGTTTGTAGCAGATGACTCAGACCTCAAGGTATGGGCACTTGCTCCTGATGGAGGAAAAGCTGTATTTGAATGGGATGAAATGGCGCTTTTTAGAGGACGGCTAGAAGCAAGTAAGAAAATTATTCCAATTTCTACAAACGGCCACCACAAGTAAAATTTTCGATAGGGTGAATATTGAGATAAAAATGTAGCTTCTCTGAGAAATTCTTACTTTCTGATTTTAAGCTCTTCTAAAACCCTTGGTCCTGAATTTACCAGATCTAGAGAAATAATGAAGAGATAGTGGTATGGGTTTTTCAGGATGCATAGCATGGTCAATTAAACTCTGTGTTAGTTTCAGCTGATTCAGTGTCGGCTCTTGATTTAGCTGATCTACGAACCGTCCTCCTACTTGATTAACCCAATTTAGAAATTCAGTCGCTGAGCTAGCGGGAGGAATTTTTACTGGAATAAATGAAGCATTCGTAGATATGCCAGTTGAAGTATCAGCAGCAGTTATCACGAATCCGTCTCTCCTTGAAGTAATACCTGCGTCTGATCCTAAAACTGAAGCTTGTACTGAAAAGCCATTCTCAGCGTTTCTTACTACGAAATCAAGCAAAGACCCTATTCGTCTTGCTTTTAAATATACTTCCGCCTCATGCTCAAGAAGAAAATTTAGACCACTTGAGCCATCAAACATTCCCGAGAGTCTTTCCCACTTTATAATATCTACTATTTCGTCTCTTTCTATTCCGAGATTAACTTCAGTTTTTCCGTTTCTAATCTCTGGAATTTTTCCTATGAGCCCTATTACATCATCAAATACTTCACGCTCAGCTTCAGAGAGTTCTTTGTGCTGGATATCCTTCTTTTTTCTTCTGCCAAGTTTTTCTGCAGACATAGCGTGAATTATACTACTTTAAATGTTTTTTACAAGAACATATTGCATTTAAGGCAGGCACGGTATATAATGCTTTTAACTCTAATGATAAGTCAAACGGAGGTAATTTTGACCACGTAGAAGAGACTATAGATTCGCGAAAGCGGATTTAAGCGGCTCCTCAGTGGGTCGCTTTTTTTGTTGTTATGAACTTACAAACTATTTTAGGAAAGAAAATGGAACAGAGCCAAAAGTTCCTTGAAGATGGGGCTAGAATTCCTGTGACTAGAATTTGGGTCAAGGGAAATGTGGTCACCGGAGTTAGGACTGCTGAGAAAAATCATTATTCTGCAATTCAACTCGGCTTCGGCACTAAGAAAAAAGCAAACAAAGCAGAAATGGGAAACGTAAAAGGGGCAAAGTTAGAAAAGGCCCCTAAATTTTTGAAAGAGGTAAGAATGAATGAAGATACAGATCTGGAAGCAGGCGTGTCGATAAACGCTGTTGAGATACTTAAAGAAGGAGATATTATCGATGTAACTGCAACATCCAAAGGAAAAGGATATTCGGGAGTAGTTAAGAGGCATGGATTTGCCGGAGGACCCAGGACTCATGGACAGTCAGACAGAGAGCGAGCCCCCGGATCTATCGGTCAGACGACTACGCCAGGAAGAGTTTACAAAGGCAAAAGAATGGCAGGGCGAATGGGTCATGAAACAGTCACGATTAGAAATCTTCAGGTTGTAGGAGTTGCGGAAGATGAAATTCTGGTAAAAGGTTTAGTGCCGGGATCGGTAAATACAATGGTAATCGTAAAAAAGGTCGGGGAAAGCAAAAAGTATACTCCGCTTTTTGGTATTAAGGCGGAAGAAGAAATTGTCGCTTCCGATCTGCCCATCTCAAATGAGACTAATGATGCTGAGCAATCGCCCAGCGCTTCAGAGACTTCCAATTCATCTGACGCCGGACAAGCCGAAGCGGCAGCAGTAGAAGAAGTAAAAGAAGAAAAAATAGAGGAGGTTAATCCTTCCGACGCTAAAGCTAAGGAGGATAAATAAAAATGCCAGATAAAAAAGTCAAAAGTTTGAAAGTTGCGCCGAAAAAGATTGATGTAGTAAAAAAGATAATAGCAAAGCCGGCTGTTAAAAAAGCAGAAGTAAAACCAGTAGCAAAGAAAGTTGTTTCAGAGCCTGTTAAGAAGTCTGGTAGCTTAAATGCTGATGTTTATAATACAGCAGGTAAAATTATTTCAAAAATAAGTTTGCCAAAAGAAATTTTTGGAGCAAAAGTGAGTGATAAGCTTATGGCGCAGGCTGTCAGAGTTTATCTTGCCAATCAAAGACTCGGAACTGCTTCCACCAAAGATAGGGGAGAAGTTCATGGTACCACCAAGAAGGCCTGGAGACAAAAAGGTACTGGAAGAGCAAGGCATGGTTCAAGGAAGGCCCCAATATTTGTACACGGCGGAGTTGCATTTGGTCCACGACCACATGATTTTTCTCTGAAGATGCCACAGAAAATGAGAAAAGCTGCACTATTTTCAGCGCTGAGTTTCAAAAACGGATCAGGAGAAATAAAGATAATTTCCGGACTTGAAAAAATAGAGCCAAAGACAAAGGTTATGGCTGGGATAATTAAAAAATTAGAAGAAAACAGCAAGAGAAGAAATATTCTCTTGATAACGCCTGACAAGGAAAAGAATGGTCTTGAGAATGTTTACAGATCAACTAGAAACATAGAGGGCGTAAGAATCATAAAAGCAGATTTAGTGAATACATACGAGATTCTAAACAACAAGGGAATTTTTATTATGAAAGAAGCAATTGACGCGATTGAAAAACATTTCGTAAAAGGAGGAAGTAACTAATGCAGGTAATTTTGGCTCCTATTATTTCTGAAAAATCCATGAATCAAGCGGGAAAAGGTAAATTTACTTTTCGAGTCGAAAAGACAGCTGATAAGATCCAGATCAGAAAAGAGATAGAAGATAAATTTAAAGTTAATGTGCTTAGCGTTGCGACAAGCATGGTTAAGGGAAAAAAGAGAAGATTTGGTTCAAGAAGAGCAGAGGTTCAGCTTTCGGGATGGAAAAAGGCAACCGTAAAGCTTAAGGAAGGACAGAAGATCGCGATATTTGATACAGCAAGTACTGAAGCGAGTCAGCCGATCGCAGAGGCTGCGCAGAGTAAGAGTAAAAAGAAGAGTAAATAATCGCCGATTTAATCGGGATAAATCATGAACAAACTTAAAAGAATAAAAAAGAAAAATTCGGGAAGAGACTTTTCAGGCAAAGTCGTTGTACGTCATCAAGGCGGACAGCACAAAAGATTTATCAGAACGATCGATTTTAAAAGAGATAAAAGAGGAATAAAAGGCAAGGTCGTTGCAATTGAATATGATCCAAACCGAACTGCCGATATAGCTCTTATTCAGTACACAGACGGAGAAAAAAGATATATCTTGGCTCCCGAAGGCCTGAAGTTAAAAGCAGAAGTTATCGCGGGACCGGGATCAGATTTGAAGGTAGGTAATGCGCTGCCACTTTCTGAAATCCCAATAGGTACATTTGCGCACAACGTCGAGCTTACAGCAGGCAAGGGGGGACAAATGGCAAGGTCTGCAGGCACAAGCGTAATTGTCGCAGCTCAGGAAGGTGGCTTTGCGCATTTGAAATTGCCTTCAAAGGAAGTAAGGCGGGTTAAGGATACGGGTTATGCTACAATAGGGAGCCTTGGTAACGCAGATCATAAGAACGAAGTGATTGGTTCAGCCGGACGAAAGAGGCACATGGGGATAAGACCTACTGTGCGGGGAGTTGCGCAAAATCCGAGATCTCATCCTCACGGAGGAGGAGAAGCAAGATCAGGAATTGGTATGCCGGGACCCAAGACGGTTTACGGAAGAGCGGCAGTCGGAAATACCAGAAATAAGAAAAAGCATTCAAATAAATACATAATGCAAAGGAGAAAGAAATAATGAGCAGGTCAAGTAAAAAGGGACCGTTTATCGATCCTAAATTAATGAAAAAAGTTATGGCGCAGAAAGCATCCGGGGACAAGACGGCGATAAAGACGTGGAAAAGAGCATGCCAGATCCCGCCTGAATTTGTAGGTCACACAATGGCAATACATAACGGAAAGAATTTTATAAATGTACTGATTGCAGAAGGAATGGTAGGACACAGACTTGGTGAATTTTCGCCAACTAGAACATTCAGAAGTCACGGAAGAATCGTAGCAAGGGAAATATCTAAAACATAGTGAATAGAGAATAGCGTATAGCGTATAGTTAAAATCAAAAACTAAACGCTAATCACTAATAACTAAACGCTTAAACAAATATGGAGTATACAGCAGTTGCTAAATCAATAAGAATAGCGCCGAGAAAAGTTAGGCTCATCGCAGATGCAGTAAGAAAGCAAAAGTCTATCGTCAAGTCTTTGACTGCGCTTGCTCTTATGGAAAAAAGAGCATCCGGTCCAATAGAGAAGATAATTGACAGTGCAATTGCAAATGCCGTCAACAGAGGCGCAAAAAAAGAAGAGCTGCTTCTTAAAAGCATTGAAGTTATGGGAGGTCCTGCAATTAAGAGATTTCGTCCCTCAACAAGAGGAAGAGTGCATCCGTATAAGAAGAGAAGCTCACACATAAAGATTACTTTGGAAGATAAAACTCCTACCAAGAGTTTGGCAAAAATAGAGGAGGCTGAGGAATAAATGGGACAAAAAATTAATCCAAGATTACTTAGGACAGGACCTGTTTTCAACTGGAGCAGCAGGTGGTTTGATGACAAGAAATATAAAGAGACAATGCTTGAGGATTATCATCTTAGAAAGTCTCTGATGGCAAAGCTTGAGACAGCGGGCGTTGCGGGAATTGACATAGAGAGGTCAATAAACAGCATTAAGCTCACTGTATTCGTACTTCGTCCGGGTATGGTTATAGGACGCGCGGGTACGGGAATGGAAGAGCTTAGGAAATATCTCGCAACAATTCTTCCCAAAATCAAGGGAAAAAATGCTGCAAAACTGGATATAAGAATCGAGCCGGTAAAGGAGCCCAATTTGGATTCATATTTGGTAGCAAAAAATATTTCTGATCAGCTCTTGAGAAGACTTCCGGCAAAAAGAGTCATGAATCAAACAGTCACAAAAGTAATGGGATCAGGGGCAAAGGGAGTACGAGTTGTTTTATCAGGAAGAATCGGAGGAGCTGAGATCGGAAGAAGAGAAAAACTTCAGCAGGGGACAGTCCCGCTCTCAACGATAAGAGCAAATATCGACTATGCAAGCGTCCCAGCTTTAACTAAAAAGGGCTATATAGGAGTAAAGGTGTGGATAAACAGAGGAGATAAATAACAATGAAAATTAACCTAATTGATCTAATTACTCTAATTGACCTAAAAATTTTAGAAATTAGAAATTAGGATTTAGAAATTTTAAAGATATGTTGGTACCAAAAAGAGCAAAATACAGAAAACAGCAAAGAGGAGTTCAGAAGGGAGTTGCCTATCGCGGAACTAGAATATCCTTCGGTGAGTTTGGGCTCTTGTCTCAGGGGACAGCATGGATATCTTCAAGACAGATCGAAGCGGCAAGGCGCGCGATCACTCACTCAATTCAAAGAGGAGGAAGAGTTTGGATAAGAATTTTTCCGGATAAGCCGATAACCAAAAAACCCGCCGAGACTCGAATGGGTGGAGGTAAGGGGGATGTTACAGAATTTGTCGCGCCTGTCAGGCCAGGGAGAATGCTTTTTGAAATGGGAGGGGTCTCAAGAGAAGCAGCGCATGAGGCATTAAGACTCGCTTCGCACAAATTGCCGGTAAAGACGTTAATAATGGATAAAAAATCACATATATGAAATCAAAAGAAAAAAAGGAAATATTCTCAAAGACAATTGATGAGCTTAAGAAGCTTTTGAAAGAAACCAGAGATGAACTATTTAATATCAAGCTTGAGTTTTCTCAAAATAAACTAAAGAATCCAAAAGAGTTATTTTGGAAAAGAAAGAAAATCGCTGTGATTTTGACAGCTGTTAGAGAAAAGGAGATTTCAGATGCAAAAAATATTTGAAGGTAAAATAACATCATTAAAAATGCAGAATACTGCAGTCGTTGAAGTGACAAGAAGAAAGCCTCATCCGCTTTACAAAGTCCTTCTTAAGCGAAGTAATAAGTTTAAAGCTGATACCGCAGGTCTAGAATTAAAAGTTGGAGATAGAGTCAAAATCGGAGAAATAAGGCCAATGTCAAAAGATAAGTATTTTAAGATTACGGAGGTTATAAAGTAATGATTCAGCATAGGTCAATGCTTAAAGTTGCGGATAATTCAGGAGCAAAATTGCTTCAGGTAATTCATATTCTAGGAGGATCCAAAAGGAAATTTGGTTTTATGGGAGATATTCTAAATTGCGTCGTGAAAGTTGCAGCACCAAATGGTCAGGTTAAATCTTCAGAGATTGTAAAGGCAGTTCTGGTGCGTGCAAAAAAAGAACAGAGAAGAAAAGACGGTTCGTATATCAGATTTTCAGAAAACGCAGCAGTGGTTATAGATAATATGAAAGATAAAAATCCCAGAGCGACCAGAATTTTTGGTCCGATCGCAAGAGAGATAAAAGATAGGGGATTTAATAAAATCGCAAGTATGGCGCCTGAGGTGCTATAAGAAATATAATATGAAACTTAAAAAAGGAGACGAAGTAAAAGTAATAAGAGGAAAAGATAAAGGCAAGACTGGAAAAATAGAAAAAGTTTTTTCTAAGCTGAGCAAAATTGCAATTGTAGGTGTCAATCAATACAAAAGACATTTGAAAGCAAGATCTCAGAGTGAGCCGTCTGAAATAAAAACTGTGACAAAACCGTTATACGCTACAAACGTAAAGCTAATTTGTCCAAAATGCCATCTGCCGACCAGAGTCGGATTTGTTATCGAAGGAAATAAGAAAGAAAGAATCTGCAGAAAATGTAAGCAGGTAATTTAACCCTTCGGCTAACGCTCAGGGTTGTTATTTAACAAAACAATATGTCAGATTTAAGAAAAAAAATTATAGAAGAAATAGCACCGAAATTGAAAAAAGAACTCGGAATTGTGAATTCTATGGCAGTTCCGGCTCTGTCAAAGATAGTTCTTAATGTGGGAGTGAAGAATGCAATTGCGGACAAAAAAAGCATAGATATAGCAGCAGGCGCCTTGGTATCAATAACAGGTCAAAAGCCAAAAGTTACGGCTGCAAAGAAATCTATTGCAACTTTTAAGCTGAGAGAAGGAGACAAAGTTGGACTTATGGTTACTCTAAGAGGAAAGAGAATGCATGATTTTTTTGAGAAACTTGTCAATGTAGTTCTTCCAAGAATAAGGGATTTTAGAGGAATTAAAAATAATAGTTTTGATAAATCAGGAAATTATACGTTGGGGTTTGCAGAGCTTAGTATTTTTCCCGAGATTGATATGGGAAGAATGGATGCAGGTCTTATCGGTCAAGGACTTGAAATAAGTATTGTCACAACTGCAAAAGATGAAAAGGAAGGTCATGCGCTGTTATCAGCGCTTGGAATGCCTTTTCAGAAATAAAAAAGAATATTATGGCAAAAGTATCAGACATAGTTAAATTTCAGAGAAAACAAAAATTCAAATCTAGAGAAATGAACAGATGCACTATTTGCGGAAGAGCAAGAGGATATATGAGGAAATTCGGTTTATGCAGAATATGTTTTAGAGAAAGAGCATCTAGGGGTGAATTGCCCGGAGTTCTTAAGGCGACTTGGTAATAAATTTAAAAATATGGTAAATCATACAGTTTCAGATTTTGTAACAAGAATAAAAAATGCTTCAAAGGCACGAAGAAGGGAGCTAGTTGCTCCTTATACTCGTATTTCAAGAGATATTGCCAAGGTATTGGCAAAAGAAGGTTTTCTTGAGGACATCAAGGAGCAGGAAGCAGAAGGCAGAAAAGTTTTGAGTCTCAAAATCAAATATAACAATCGAATTCCGGTAATTACAGATACAAAAATAATTTCTAAGCCTTCATACAGAGTATATTCCGGGTCAAGCAATCTCATACAGACTCAAAAGAAGGGAATGTTTACAATAATCTTATCAACAAGTAAGGGAATTATGACCGGAGATGAAGCACAAAAAAACAAAATAGGAGGGGAGGTTCTTTTCAGAATCTGGTAAAAACCCTTCGGCTAACGCTCAGGGTTGTTATCTAACATAACAATATGTCAAAAATTGGAGGAAAACCGGTAAAAATAAAAGAGGGAGTAAGCATTACTCTAAATAAAGAAGAGATAAATGTTCAGGGACCAAAGGGAGTATTGTCATTTACAATTCCCAAAGGTATAAATGTCAAAGTTGAAGACGGTATGTTTCAAGCGGTGCAAACAGAAAAGAACGAAAAAGATACAAGAGCCATGCTGGGTCTTGTCAGATCTTTGGTTTTGAACATGACTATCGGAGTTTCTGAAGGTTTTGAGAAAAAGCTCGAGCTTGTAGGCGTAGGATATAGAGCTGCTCTTGCCGGAGAAGATCTGACGCTCAGCGTTGGGTTCTCCCATCCAGTAAACATTAAGCCTGAACCTGGAATTAAATTCACGATTGTTGATAGTATTATCGTAATTTCAGGAATTGATAAAGCTTTGGTGGGCAACACTGCTGCGAGAATCAGATCTATCAGGCCTCCTGAGCCTTATAAAGGAAAAGGGATAAAGTATGTAGGTGAATATATCAGAAGAAAAGCAGGAAAGGCAGCAAAAGCTGTGGGAGGAGCAAAATAAAATGAATAAAAAATTAAACAGAATAAAAAGAAAGATTAGAGTACGGGGAAAAATTAGAGGTACTGAGAACATGCCAAGGCTCTCTGTATTTAGGTCAAATAAATACATGTATGCGCAAGTTGTAAATGATGATAAGGGGCAGACGATAGTAGCTATATCTGAAAAGCAACTGGAGAAAAAGGAAGCTCTTAACAAAACAGATAAATCAAAAGAATTAGGTATGTTGATCGCAAAAAAGGCGATTGCAAAAAAGGTAAAAAAAGTAGTTTTTGACAAAAGCGGATATGCATATCATGGCAGAGTAAAAGCTATTGCAGAAGGTGCAAGAGAAGGAGGGTTACAATTCTAGTGAGAGACGAACGAAGAGGAGCCGATGGCTTCGAAGAAAAAATAATTCAGATAAACCGAGTATCAAAGAAAACAAAAGGAGGAAATAAAATTGGATTTTCAGCCCTTATGGTCGTTGGAGATAAAAATGGAAAAGTAGGAGTTGGTTTGGGTAAGGCTCCTGACGTCGCATCTGCGATCAAAAAAGGTATTTCTGTTGCTAAGAAGCATCTGATCGAAGTACCAATTGTAAGAGGAACTATTCCTTTCCGAATCGATCTTAAGTCAGGCGCAGCAAAGATAATTCTTAAGCCGGCGCCCAGAGGAAGCGGAGTTATCGCTGGCGGTGCCGTAAGAAATGTAGTAACTGCTGCCGGAATTGAGAATATTTCATCAAAAGTCTTAGGTACCAAAAATCAAGCAAGCAACGTATA
>JBBUBI010000054.1:0-5335 GCA_038058335.1 Patescibacteria group bacterium | reverse complement strand
TATATTGAACTGCACCCTCAGAAGAAAGTGTTACCGATGTCCCCATCCTGTACAACACCTTGTCATATAAGCTTGGTTAGTATATAATATAGCCTTATGACCCGTTCGAAAATCTCAGGGTCATAGTGAGGAAATCGAACTATGAAGAGAGAGAATCTGAAAGTCGAAAAGCGAAAAGTTTTGGGTAAAAAAGTAAAGCAACTTAGAAAAGACGGAATTCTTCCTGGAAATATTTACGGCAAAGATTTTAAATCCATTTCGGTTCAGGTACCGCTTAAGGAATTTGAAAAAATATATAAAGAAGTAGGCGAAACCGGAGTTGTGGATATTTCTGTCGATACTCAGACCATTCCTGTTCTTATTCACAACGTCGACAAAGACTATCTGAATAATCCGCTTCATGCAGAGTTTTATAAAGTTAATCTTTCCGAAAAAGTTAAAACCATGGTTCCTCTTCTTGTAACCGGTGAGCCAAAAGCAGTAGTGGACAGAATAGGGCTTCTTATGGAAATTACAAGCGAGGTCGAAGTCGAGGCGCTTCCTACAGAGCTTCCCGAGAATATCGAAGTAAATGTCGAGCCATTAGCAAGTATCGGAGACCAGATTGCAATATCTGATCTCAAAGTTCCTGCCGGAGTTACTATCCTTTCAGATCCAAATCAAATAGTAGTTAAGATAGATGAATTGGTAAGTAAAGAGGCGGAGGCTCAAGCGGCTGAAGAAGCTGCAGCATCTGAGGCTGCGTCAACAGAAGCTGCCGAAGTTGAAGTAACAACTGAAGGAGAGGCTCCCAAAGAAGGCGAAGAAAAGAAAGAACCCTCTTCCGCTGAAGCTTCAAAGGGCAAGGAAGATAAAAAAGAAGAAGAAAAATAACTATTTTAATTTTTCTTCAAGCTCTAGCCCCTCTTTAAAATTCGGATCAATTCTCAAAACAATTTCCAAATTCTCCCTAGATTTCTTCATGTTTTTCAGCCGATAATTCAAAACTGCCAGCTTAAAATATGCATCTCTATAATTCGGGTACTTTTCAGATATAGACTCCCAAAAATTAATTTCATTCTCTATTCCTAACCTTTCTATACCTAGCTGAGTATTTACCTTCTGAGTTCTATAAATATCGATTGCTACTACAAAGATCGAGAGAAAAATCAAGAGAGTTGAAAAAATTACCATAATCATCATTGAATGTTTTCTAAGATACTTGACAATATTCTTTTCGGTAATAAATCGGAGATTATTCGGGAATTGTCCAGCTGGTAGTTTCCAGGCGGGATCCCGTACTTGCGGTGATACTTTGACCTTTTTTTTGTCTAATACCTGCTTTTTATTTTTGCTCATTTGGCCAATCAGATATTATCAAGAATTCTCCTGGATTAAATCTTTGATAAATTTCTTCAGTAACAAATGGCATGATCGGATGAAGAAGCTTAATTAAAACTAAAAATATTGAATTAAGCACTAAATATGAATTTTCATTAATTCTGTTTTTTACATCTTCAACATAAATATCAGCAAACTGATGCCAAATAAATTCGTAAAGCTTTTCTGCTGCATAATTTAAATTATACTTTTCAATATCTTCTGTAACCTCCCTTGATAGCTTGTCAGCTTTATCAATCCACTCCTTATCATTTTTATTTTCTGCAGCAGTTTTTAAATCTTTGAGTGAATTGTGAATTGTGAATTGTGAATTGTGAATTTTATTCATCTCTATAAATCGGGCTATATTCCAAAGCTTATTCGTGAATTTTCTTGAAGCATCAAGCTTTGGGTAAGAAAGTGCCTGATCATTTCCAAGAGCAGTACCAAACACAAGAGCAAAGCGTACAGCATCTGCTCCGTACTGCTCGACAATTTCCAGTGGATTTACGATATTTCCTTTTGATTTGCTCATCTTTTTTCCAAGAGGATCATTAACAAGACCGTGAAGAACAACGTTTTCAAAAGGAACTTTCTTTGTTATATAGAGTCCTACCATAACCATTCGGGCTACCCACCAGCGCAATATGTCATACCCAGTCTCCATAACAGTCGTAGGATAAAAATATTCATAATCTCCTTGTTTCCCAGTTTGTAAAGTTGCAAATGGCCATTGTGAGGAAGAAAACCAGGTGTCAAATGTATCCTGGTCTTGAGTCAGATTTTTTGAACTGCATTTTGAGCATTTGCTTGGAGCATCTCCTAGCTCAATCTCCCAATTCCTGCATTCCCCACACTGCCATGCGGGAATTCTTATCCCCCATACTATTTGTCTTGAAATATTCCAATCACGTATGTTTTCGAGAAATTGAAAATAAAGCTTTTCAAATTTCTTCGGATATATTTTAATTTTCCCTTTTTTGACAGCATCAATCGCTGGCTTAGCTAGGGGGGCCATTTTCACAAACCATTGCTCACGAGGAAGTGGTTCAATTACGTTTCCGCATTTATAGCAGAGTCCTATTCTGTGTGTGTATTTATCATCAATCTTTTCAACAAGACCTTTCTTCTTCATCTCCTCGATAATTTCTTTTCTTGCTTGCTTCGCATAAAGACCTTCAAATTTTCCTGCGAAATGATTCATTTTTCCGTCAAATCCGATTACCTGCTTCATTTCGAGATCATGCCTTTTGCCAATTTCAAAATCAGTAAAGTCATGAGCAGGCGTCACCTTTACAACTCCTGTTCCAAATTCCGGATCAACCGCCTCATCGCCAACTACTTTTATTTTTGCTTTACCCAAAACTGTCTCAATTTCAATTTCCTTCCCGATATACTTCTTGTATCGCGCGTCAGTTGGATGAACCGCAACACCAGTGTCTCCGAATTTTGTCTCAGGTCTGGTTGTAGCAAGGACTAAAGGCCCGTATTTTATGTAATAAAGCGGATTTTGTCTTTCTTGGTAAACTACTTCCAAATCCGAAAATGACGTACCGTCAAAAGTACAATAGTTAACCAATCTCTCCGCTCGATATATTAGGCTGTCATCATACATTTTCTTAAATGTCTGGCTAACAACTTTTACTACATCTTCATCAAGAGTGAACTTCATTCTCGACCAATCAAGAGAAAAGCCCAATTTCCTTAATTGCCTCTCCATGCCCCCCCTGTTTTTTTCAACAAATTCCATTATCATTCCAAAGAGTTCATCTCTGTCAAAATCAAATCTAGATTTACCCTCTTCCTGCAAATGTTTCTCAAAAACAAACTGTGTCTCAAAACCTGCGTTATCAGCGCCTGGAAGCCAGAGGGAAGGCGTTCCTTTCATTCGGTGAAATCTCACCAGAATATCTTCGATCACATACATCGCATGTCCGAAATGAAGAGGAGCATTTGCATTGGGAGGCGGAAGAATTATTGAAAAAGGTTTTTTACCCTTTTTAACTTCGGGGAGAAAAAACCCCTTCTCTTCCCACATCTCATAAATCTTATCTTCTACTTCTTTGTGGTTATAAACTTTGTCCATATACAATAAGCCTTATTTTATCACAATTTAATCTTGGTTTTATTGAAATTTATCAGAACTTGGCTGAAAGTAACGAAGCTAAATCTTAATTCCTGAATAGGCTGAGAGAAATCGTATCGTCACTTTTTAAGATTTTTGAAATCGCAATTCGGCCGTCCTGCAATAATGCTCCCGGATAATTCGTGGCTGCTTTCAAGCTATTTGGGTACTGAAGCGAAAAATTGAACGAGTAATTTTCTGTTCCTGGTTGTTTAAATATATCAAGCGAGTAATTAGATGACTGACTGCTCAAGGGATATTTTTTGGCAAGCTGATAAGTAAGTGTTATTTTTTTTGACTTACCTGCCGGAACAATCGTTAGGAATCCGAAAATTGTTTTTTTGCTTTGATTGTATTTTTCAATTTCAAGCCCGCTTGGAGGTCTGAAATTTTTTGCCTCATACTTAAGAGGGTCGATAACCGCATCCTCAAGCTTTTGGTTTTTCCCGTCTATACCTATTGACAATAAATTCGAATTTAGGGGTGTTATAAATCTTAGATAAACCTTATAATCTCCTCCCGGCCATTTGTCGGAATCATTTTTTAGAACTAGTGATGTTTTTCCTGTTACACTTCCATCGCCTGCAATAATTACATCATGCTTGATACTCCTTGAAACAAAATAATTTGCTTTATTTACTCCAAGATTTGCTTCGCTTATTCCGACAAAATCCTCAACGCCTTTTGTGCTAGGGGTTTCCTTAATATTTGATGTCCAGTTATTTGAAGAGGCAACGCTTTGCAGGCTTGCGTCAGCAAACGCTAGTACAATGTGTTTCTCATAAATTGCCTTAGATATTGCCTGCGCAATCTTGTCATATGGAAGATTCTTTCCTAGCGCTAGTTTGTTTTTTAATGCTACGAATAATGCATTCAGGAAATCTTTTTTTTGAGTCGATGCTGGAAAAAAATTCTTCTCCACATGAGATTCAGTTACGATAAAAAAATTGGATGAATTAATTTTTTCATTATATTCAGGCACGTTTACCTCACCTACTGCACCTATTAACTCGCGAACAAAGCTCACGTCTACACCTATTACGCCATCCACTTTCTCTCCGGTTTCTTTCGACAAAAAGAAAGCAGCCGTAGATGCGGATTTGGTAAAATCTACATTAAAATTACTATCCCTTAAATACCAATGAACAAGCGGAATATATCTTCTGATGGGAAATGGAGGCTCCACATGTCCTTTCAGCTGACCATCCGCATCATAGACGTCGTGAACTGTAAAATCGACAAATTTACCCTTATCAAAAGATAGTATTCCATATGATCCTATAAAGCCTCCGCCGGGCCTTAGCTCCATATTATTTTGAAATAAAACCAGATATTTACGAGCGCCTTTGGGATTAAGAAGCGAGTATAACGTATCTCTCTCTCCATTGGCTATATTAAAAAAAGAATTATACTCATCTAGTTTTGCCAAAATATTTTTATTAATTCTCCCTGCCATTCTCACCTCTTGAATTAGAGCAAGAGACTCTCTAAGAGATGCACTTGAAGAAAGAATTGCTTGATCCGCAAATATTGTTTTCCCATCTACAACGTTTTTTATTCCATTTATGAAATCTGTACCCTTTCTCCCTCCATTGAGTAATTTTTTGTAATCTGAAAGTATTGCTAAAACATTAGATATGTTTTCTTTCTGTCCGAAAACAGCGGCTTCGCTCTCAGCAAGCCTACCAGAACTTAAAGCAAGCGTAAGCAAATATTCTCCTTTTTTAAAATTTTCTGACGCTGATTTAAAGTTTCCTTTTTCAATATTTGCTTTCACTGAGTTAACCTGAAAAAGCCCGAGAAGTGAAAAGATCAAAAGAATAATCCATGGAAGAAATACCAAAAAAGCAA
>JBBUBI010000053.1:0-1802 GCA_038058335.1 Patescibacteria group bacterium | reverse complement strand
TTGCTAGGCTGAGGTAAATTTGGTATACTCTATCAACAGGAATTTAAGATTAAAAGACTTAATGAAAATTAACTAATAAATTAATTCTTCTAGTTCTTACCTCCTGAATTATTATGCCAGCTTTACAAAGAAGTGAATTTGCACTTGCGCTAAATCAGGTCGCCAACGAACGCGGAGTTGACGTCAGTGTAGTTATGGAAACAGTCCGCAATGCAATTCTGGCTGCGTACAAAAAGGATAATCCTGATATCGAGATCGAAGAGTATACTGCAGAACTTGATCAAAATACAGGAGAAGCAAAGATACTCATTGATGGTAAGAATGTAACACCTCCAGGATTTGGCCGGATTGCAGCTCAGACCGCAAAGCAGGTAATTCTACAAAAGATAAGAGAAAAAGAAAAAGAAGCGATCTTTTCAGACTACAAAATGCGGATGAACACCATAGTAAATGGTATGGTTCTACGGTTTGCAGGACCAAATGTTATCGTGGATGTCGGCAAAACCGAGGCGATAATGCCTTCTTCGGAACAGATTCAGAGCGAGAGATATCATCTTAATCAAAGAATTGCGGTTTATCTAGTCGAGATTAAAGAAGGGCTCAAGGGAGAAGAGCTTATCGTGTCTCGTGCAAACAACGGTCTTCTTGAAGGGCTTTTCAAGCGCGAAGTTCCTGAGGTCGCACAGGGAAGTGTTACGATAAAAGCAATCGCAAGAGAAGCAGGTTCAAGAAGTAAGATAGCTGTTTATTCTTCTCAATCAGGAATCGATCCTGTCGGGAGCTGCGTAGGGCAAAAAGGCGTAAGGGTTCAGGCAATTATTCAGGAATTTGGCGGACTTGAAAAAATAGACATTATTCAATGGCAGGAAAATCCGAAGGATTTCATAGGACAGTCACTTTCTCCGGCAAAAAATGTAAGAGTAGAAATTGATGAGGCAGCGAAAACAGCACATGTTTTCGTACCTCATGAAGAATTATCTCTGGCAATTGGAAGAGACGGGCAGAACGTCCGGCTTGCATCAAAACTTACAGGATATAGAATTGAGATTGAAGGAGAGGGAGGAATAGTTGAGTCTCCAAGCTCGCCCGCTTCAGATGACGCTCAGGTCAAGAACAGGAAAGGCGCTGATCAATTGGCACATGCTGATGGTGACGTTCAGCTGTCAGAAGAAAAACCGAATGATGACCCGGCTTCACTAAGCCAAATTCAGACTCCGCAAGTAGACAAAAATTTAGAGGAAGAAACTAAGTCGAATTTGGATTCACCTTCAGATGACCAATCGCCCAGCGCTTCCGAAGCAGATTCTTCGCAAGAAGAAGATAAATAAAAAATGAATAATAAATTCAAAATTTATGTGTAGATCATTTGGATCTTTGAATTTAGGATTTGTTTCGGATTTAGATATTCGAATTTCGAATTTTAAAATATTATGGACAAAACAATTAAGCCAGCAAAATCATCCACATATCCCCCAGTCGTAACGGTCTTGGGTCATGTAGACCACGGAAAAACAACGCTTCTTGATGCCATAAGAAAATCAAATATTGCAGATAGAGAGCATGGCGGAATTACGCAAAAAATTGGAGCTTCAAGCATCGAATTTGATCATGAAGGACAAAAGAGAACGATCACTTTTATAGACACTCCCGGGCACGAAGCCTTTTCCCAAATGAGATCGCGAGGAGTACAGGCCGCAGACATAGGCTTATTGGTAGTATCTGCTGGGGAGGGAGTAAAGCCTCAGACAAAAGAAAGTAGCGCGACTCTGAAGGATAGCAAAATTCCATTTATAGTTGTATTT
>JBBUBI010000052.1:0-3811 GCA_038058335.1 Patescibacteria group bacterium | reverse complement strand
CTGGGATTTCACCACGTTCAAACGGCGGCACGTCAATTGGCCGCCTGTAAAGAGTTTGCGGGCGCTCTGTTTCTGCTGTTGTCATACGGTGCAATTATACAAGATCTAAAGCGAAGATTTGAGAAATTTTTTAATTTTGGATTTGTCGCGGGCAAGCCATGCAGCATTTGACCTAATTTGTTCTAAGACTTGAGCGACTGTCCTTTCTATTCCCGAAACAAAATTCTTCTTAAAGAATTTTTCGACTTCCCTTGCTTCTTCTTTTGTAACAAAATTTCCCGCAGGCATGACAAATCTTGAGAATAAATGGCCTCCCTCAAATTTTTTTAGAATTATACTCCAATGATTTTTAAGATAGTCGAATGCAACCTTTCTTCCCCACGGATTTGCCCAAACAAAACTTATTGTTTTTAAAATATCTTGAGATTTTGCTTGCTTGGATAAAGAAAAATCTAAAGCCTTATTAAGCAGTTTTTTATCTTTAAACATACATAAAGCACGTAATATTCTATCTTTCTCCTCCTGAAAGGAAGTTCTTTTGTATAATTCCATAAATTTTTCGTATTCCACATCTCCCCCATTCTCAGCTACCAGATTGTAAGCCACGCCTCTTAGATCAGATTCTAGTTTCGTATTTTCTCTGTAAAATTTTTCAAAAATCTCTTTAGCTTTTTTTATTATTTTTTTATTTCCATTTGTCCCAAGTGCATAGATCACAGTGCTTCTTAAAAGTGTCTGACTATATGCTTCTTTAGGTTTTTTGCTCCAACCGACTTTATCAACTATATCTTTGAATAATCCTTGAGAAAATTTTCTAAAAGGGTCGTAAAGAGAAGTATTGAAAAGCAGCTTTCCAAGTCCTAACATCTGCGAAGTAATTTCGGCCCACACAATATAACTATCTTCATTTTTGTAGAAAACTGCAAGCTTTAAAGCTTCCTCCGTTGACATCTTAGATGCTTGAGAAAGTGCAAAAGCATCGCGAATTATTCCAAACCTATCTTCCTGTGAAATTATTTTTTCCTTAATCGGTTTTTCTAAAAGAGCCAAAAAATTAGGAGGATATGAAGATCTTATAAAACTTTTTTCTTCGGCGTTTAATTTTACCCAACCTTTAAATCCTTGAATTTTGGTTTTTCTATTTTTTAAAAGAAAGTATTTTGCTTTTTTGAAACCTTTGCCAACAAGCGCTATCGGAACTAACCATAAAGTGTTATCACTATCTTTTATGAGAGGGCTTGAAAAAAATCGTGATTGGGAAATCTCTATATTCTTCTCATTTTGTTTTAAAGTTATTAAAGGATATCCGGGTTTTCGGGTCCAATTTGTCATAATGCGCTTAACAGGTTTATCAGAGACTTTCTCAAATGCGTCCCATAAATCGTTTGTTGATGCATTTTTGTATGCATGTTTTTCAAGATAATGTTTTAAACCTTTTCTAAAATTATTCTCACCCAAATACTCTGCCAGCATTCTTATAACAGATGCCCCTTTTGAGTAACTGACCGCATCAAAAATTTCACTTATTTCGGCAGGATGATTAACATCTATTTCTATTGCATGAGAATTTTTAAGGCCGTCTAGGGAAAGTCCTCTGCCCTGCTCGATAAAGATAAACTGCGTCCACACTTTCCACTTCGGAAATAATTTATCAATAGCAACATACTCCATATAGGAGGCGAACCCTTCATTAAGCCATAAATGAGTCCACCACTCCATTGTGACCAGGTTTCCAAACCATTGATGCGCCAGTTCATGCGCAATGACCAAGGCAACCCATTGTTTGTTATGTGTTGAAGTTTCCAGCGGATCGACAAGAACAGCAGTTTCTCTGTATGTAACAGCCCCCCAATTTTCCATAGCTCCTGCTGCAAAATCAGGAATTGCAATTAGATCCAAAACCGGCAATGGATAAGGAATTCCAAAATAATTACTGTAGAAAGATATCGTACGCGCCGCAACATCTAAAGCAAACTCTGCCTGCTTAAGTTTTCCGGGTGTTACAAAAACACGGACAAGAACCCCTTCTTTTGTTTTCTTTTCAATGTACTCGAAATGCCCGACTATAAAAGCCAGAAGATAACTTGACATTTCGGGAGATGGCGTAAACCTTACGGTCTTAAAACCCGATTCATGCTCTATAATTTCACTTTCTAAAGTATTTGATATTGCGGTTCGATCTGACGGAATTTTAAGAGAAACCTCAAATACTGCCTTGAGCGTTGGTTCATCAAAGCATGGAATTGCCCGCCTCGCATCTGTTGATTCAAATTGAGTTACACCCATATGGTGTATTTTTCCATCCAAGTAATATTTGCTTCTATAAAACCCCCGCATTTTATCATTTAGTATTCCTTTAAAAGAGATCTTAAGCGCTGCCTCTCCTTCCGATATCTTTTCTGCGAACTTAAAATTGACTGTCTCTTCTTTTGTGTTATAAAAAACTTTAGCGGGTAAAATTTTTCTGCCCTGCATAATTTCTGCTTTAAGAATTTCAAGCTCTACTGAATGAAGAGTTATCGAATCTGTTTGTCTTAAAATTTCGATAGATATTTCTTCCTCGCCTGAAAAAGTAAAATTTTCCAAATCGGGGGCAAGCAATATAGAATATTTTTTTGGAATTATGTGTTTTGGAAGTCTTACCTTTGAAGTTTTTTTCTTCATATTTCTTGCTTAGCGGTAGCTGAAAGTATATAATATAAAAGGTCAAAATTCAAAGGTCAAAATTCAAAATAAACACGGGTTGTTGTTTTAGATTTTTTGATTTTGAAAGATTGAAATTTGTTTAGAATTTAGATATTTAAATTTAAAATTTAGTTTTTGCCGAGGTGGTGGAACGGTAGACACGCGGGTCTCAAAAACCCGTGAGCTTAAACTCATGAGGGTTCGACTCCCTCCCTCGGCACAAAACCTATAGTTGCGGTATACACCCAATTTTTGGTATAATTCTTCACTATGACTGAGTCAGATAGACCAACAGGTCAAGCAAATATAGAAAAATCGCCGCAACAACTCATTTCGGGTCTTAAGTTTAAATATAGTAATTATCCTTCTAACAAAGACTCGCTTCGAAGCTGGAGCGTTTGTAGAATTGAAGGTAAGGTTGATAACCATAGCGTAGTTGTCGAAGGCAGATGGCCAATGAATTATAGCGAGCCAAGATTTCCAAGAGATATAGTTACGTCAACTGGTTTCAAGGGTAAAGTAGATGGCATTTTCGTTCAACCTGAAGCCGCGGAAGGTTTATGGAAAAAATACATGGGTATAAAAACAGGGATCTTGCTAGAAGAAGACGAAGAACTAGGAAAGGTTAGAGAAAAAAAGGAAGCGGACGAGAAAGAAAAAAAGGAGAAAAGACGTAACGCGGAGTTAGCCCAAATCTCTCCCTCCTTGACAGAGCTTAGAGAGTCAATACCAGACATATCGCATCTTAAGTTTATTTTTAAAAGTAAATTTGCAGGTATTAGATCTATGCCTGGACAAGATCACAGGGACAGATCTTACGACGCAGGTAGCATAGGTGGATCACTATTCCCAGAGTTGTACTTTGGGCATAGAGGTGAAATTAAAATTAAAGGCAGAATTGGAAAAAACAAAATTGTTTTAAAAGCAAAACAAAGAGATACCCATCGACAATCAACATTTCCGCGAAATGAAGAGGCTTTAAATGAATATGGGCAAACTACAGGTGTGCTTAACGGCGTAGTTCTAGATTTAAAAGACGCATCGGACTTTTGGAGAAAATTAGTTATAGCAAAACAGGAAGAACTTGCACGTAAGGAAAAAGATCGAATAGATAAAACAAACAAAG
>JBBUBI010000051.1:7108-23205 GCA_038058335.1 Patescibacteria group bacterium | reverse complement strand
TTCTAAACATAAACTCGGGAACACCTACAGCCTCTGTGTCTGCAAACTCTGGTAATAATGCAATATATCTAACAGGAGATGGAACATTAGCAACAACAAACAGACAAACATTAACTATTGGTAATTCCGCAGCCTACAATACTACAGGTAATGTCTTAATCAATCCCAATGGGACAGGCAATGTCGGCATCGGGACAACGAATCCGGTAACTAAACTTCAGATAAACTCACAAGCTTCAACAGCTTTAGCAGATCCATTAGCAGTGTCTTTGGGTGCAACGTATGGAACAGGAACATTGGGTAAAAATTTGAAACTGAAATTATATGATGATACAATTTCAGCTAACAGCTATGGTGTTGGGATTAGTGCCAGTCTATTTGAAATAACTACTGGTACAGGTGCGGATTTTGCGTTTTTTGTAAATGCTGCTACTCCTACGGAACTAGTGAGAATAAAAAGTGGCGGCAATGTTGGCATCGGAACGACTACACCCAACTCACTTCTTCAAGTAGCAGGAACAGCTTCTGTTGCGGGAGCGTTTACCATTTATACAACACCGACAATTCAGTCTACGAATAACCAGACCCTAACAATTGGAGGAAATACAACCGGAAACATTATTATTAATCCTTTGAATGCTCAGGCAGGAGGATATGTAAGACCAAATACAGACAATGTTACAGATCTTGGGTTGTCAAACTTTAACTTTAGAAATGTCTTCGCAACCACCTATAACTCAGGAACAAACATTGGTCAGTCATTAACTAATTCAGCCTGCGTGAACACAATAGGGGGAATTGTAACAGGAGCAGGATCATGCGCTGCAACAACCAATTTCTGGAATCAAGCAAGCGGATTGCTCTATGCCGGTAATACAACAGTTGATCTTGCAATAGGAGGCACTTCTACCTCCTCAGCGCTTTTTGCAATCACAGGAATCAACAATGGAACACCAATTGCAACCCTTTCTGCCAGTACAAATAATAACGGGCTAGTACTTTCTGCATCAAGTGCAACTATTCAGTCTCTTCGCAATAACACCCTAACCATAGGAGGAGCAACAACGGGAAACATAGTGCTTTCTCCAAACAACGAGACAGGAGGATTGGTAACTGTAAACAGTAATCTTAACCTCTCAACAGGAAATGCATACCAGATAGCAGGCTTGTCAGTCCTAACTGGATTAACCCTTGGAGATGGAGTTACTCAGTCATCTCTTACAAAAGTCGGAACAATCTCTACCGGTACATGGACAGCTTCTGTAATCGGATCTCAATATGGGGGTACAGGAGCAAATCTCAGCGCAGCCGCACAAGGAACCGTCCCTTATTTTTCAGCAGCCGGTGTAATGAGCGCGCTTGCAGTTGGAACATCGGGGCAATGTCTCACAACGGCCGGCGCGGCGGCTAATCCTTCATGGAGAAACTGCGCTCTGGGAGATACTACAAACTGGTGGACTGCAAACACCTCGCAAGGAACTCTTTACCCAATAAACTCAACCTTAGATCTTCTCTTAGGAGGTACTGCTTCTTCTTCTGCCAAATTCGCAGTCTTAAACATAAACTCAGGAACACCAACAGCCTCACTCTCAGCAGGAACAACAGGGGGAGCCTATCTAAATGCAACAGGAACCCTTGCAACAACGGCCAAACAAACCTTAACCTTGGGAGATGCCAATTCGGGAGAGCTTATACTTCAATCTCGAGGAGCAACAGTATTTAAAAACCCAACAGCAGGAGCTAATCAAAGTTTGTTTATCGGAGAAGGAGCAGGCGCATCTATAACTGGTCTTGCGAGTGTTGGTGTGGGCTATCAAGCCCTCAATGCAAACACCTCGGGGGGTAACAACACCGCTGTGGGCTACCAAGCCCTCCTCTCAAATATCACAGGGAGCTCCAACACCGCCCTGGGTTACCTGGCCCTCGACTTAAACACCGCAGGGAGCTCCAACACCGCCTTGGGCACCCAAGCCCTCGTTTTCACCACAGGGAGCTCCAACACCGCCGTAGGCTACGAGGCTCTCTATTCTAACAGCTCAGGGGGATTCAACACCGCCTTGGGCTACCAGGCAGGTTATGCAGGAGGGGGAACAACTAGTTTTGCAAATACAACAGGAAGCAACAATACCTTTTTAGGCTATAACTCCGGTCCATTCTCAGCAACCCAGAGGAATAACATGACAGCGATTGGAGCATTTTCTGTAGTAGATCAGGCTAACTCTCTTGTTCTGGGAGGAACTGCGTTCTACGCTGTTAATGTAGGTATCGGTACCGCAACCCCGTCAGCAGTACTTGATATACAGGGAGGAAATAGGGGAGGTAACGCCGCTCTTATTGTTAATCAAACAGGAGTGAGCACTAATGATATCTTTACAGCCTCAGCAAGCGGTGTTACGAAATTCATTCTTACCAACGGTGGAAATGCTTCTGCTTCTGCAGGGTTTACTATAAACTCTGCAGGATCCCTTCAAACAACAAACAATAATACCCTAACCATAGGAGGAGATACTTCCGGAGAGCTTATACTCAAGCAATCAAACTTAAACCTATTGAGAGCGCCGGGCGGGGCAGTCTCAAGGAATCTTTTTGTAGGGCTGCGGGCAGGGAGCTCAACCACAGGTATCGACAACATCGCCCTGGGCTATCAAGCTCTCTTCTCAAACACCACAGGTATCGAAAACACCGCCCTGGGCATCGAAGCCCTCAAAACAAACACCACAGGTTTCAAAAACACCGCCGTGGGCGTACAAGCCATCTACGCTAACAGTTCAGGGAGCTACAACACCGCCGTGGGCTACCAGGCCCTCTACGCTAACATCGCAGGGAGCAGCAACACCGCCCTGGGCTACCGAGCCCTCTACTCAAGCGCCACAGGGACTTCCTCCAACACCGCCGTGGGTTACCAAGCCCTCTACGCTAACAGTTCAGGGAGCTACAACACCGCTCTGGGCTACCAGGCAGGTTATACAAATAATGGCAGTTATGCCAACACGACAGGAAGCAACAATACTTTCATAGGATACAATTCAGGTCCTTTTTCATCTACCCAGCGCAACAATATGACAGCAATTGGGGTATTCGCTCTCGTTGATCAGGCTAATTCTCTTGTTTTGGGAGGAACAGCCTTCTACGCTGTTAATGTAGGCATAGGTACTGCAACTCCATCTGCTGTTCTTGATATCCAGGGAGGCGATAGGGGAGGAAACGCAGCTCTTATTGTAAACCAGACAGGAGCAGCAGCAAATGATATCTTTACAGCCTCGGCATCAGGTGCTACTAAGTTTAGAATAGCAAACGGAGGAAATCTAATATCTGTGGCAGGAGCTAATTGGCAGCCTATAACAGATTCAACAACAGCCCTTAATATCGCTAATGCCGCAGGTACAAGTTTTGTTGATTTCGATACTACCAATAGCAGAGTCGGCATTGGGACAACGGGACCAACTGCTCTTTTGCATGTGAATGGTGGGAATACCGGTGGTAACGCCGCTCTTATTGTCAACCAGACAGGAACAAGTGGCAATGATATCTTCACAGCCTCAGCAAGCGGTGTTACTACATTCATTCTTACCAACGGTGGAAATGCTTCTGCTTCTGCAGGGTTTACTATAAACTCTGCAGGATCCCTTCAAACAACAAACAATAATACCCTAACCATAGGAGGAGATACTTCCGGAGAGCTTATACTCAAGCAATCAAACTTAAACCTATTGAGAGCGCCGGGCGGGGCAGGCACGGGAAATCTTTTCTTAGGGCTGCAGGCAGGGAGTAACGGCGCAGGCGCCTCCAACACCGCCGTGGGCTACCAAGCTCTCCCAAACTTCACCTCAGGGGGCTCCAACACCGCCGTGGGTTATCAAGCTCTCTACTCAAACACCTCAAGGAGCTTTCTCACCGCCGTGGGCTACAAAGCCCTCACCGCAAACAGCTCAGGGCAATTCAACACCGCCATGGGCTACATTGCTCTCACCGCAAACACCACAGGCGCCTCCAACACCGCCATGGGCTACACTGCCCTCGCCTCAAACACCACAGGGGGCACCAACACCGCCGTTGGCTCTCAGGCTCTCAACGCAAACACCACAGGGAGCTCCAACACCGCCCTGGGTTTCAATGCCCTCGTCTCAAACACCACAGGGACGGCCAACACCGCCCTGGGCTACCAAGCCCTCTTCTCTAACAGCT
The DNA here is from genome assembly GCA_038058335.1 of Patescibacteria group bacterium. GTDB lineage: Bacteria > Patescibacteriota > Microgenomatia > Levybacterales > UBA12049 > JBBTVO01. The sequence continues at coordinate 19,020 of JBBUBI010000051.1, read as the reverse complement.
CAGGGCAATTCAACACCGCTCTGGGCTACCAGGCAGGATATACTTCTGTTGCCGGCAATGCCAATGCCATAGGGACTAACAATACATTTTTAGGATATAACTCAGGACCTGGTTCAACAAACTGGCTCACCAATGCAGCGGCAATCGGCAGTTATGCAACAGTTACCTGTCCTAATTGTTTAGTTTTAGGAAGTATTGAGGGGATAAATACAGCAACTGCAAGCGCAAGCGTTGGTATTGGAATTGCTTCTCCCATCGCAGTCCTGGATGTACGAGGAGGCAATACAGGTGGGAACGCAGCTCTTATTGTAAACCAGACAGGAGCGAGCGCCAATGATATCTTCACAGCCTCTGCTTCGGGAACGTCAGTGTTTAAAATTACTAACGCCGGTAATGTCAGAACTGTTGGAGCTCTTTGCGTAAAGGCTACAATGTCAACGGCTTGTGCCGGTAGTACAGCGGGTACCATTTATGCGACAAATACAACCGTACAAGCCGCAGACGTTGCTGAAAATTATATTGCTTCTCAGCAACTTGAGCCAGGAGATGTCGTAGTTCCGGCAAATGATGGAAATAATATGGCTGTTGTCAAGGCCGGTACGGCATTTCAGGGAGATACCATAGGTGTTGTATCTACAAATCCTGGCGTTACTCTTAATTCAGATGCCGCCACAGACAGTACCCATCCATATTTATATCCAATAGCACTTGCAGGACGTATTCCGGTTAAGGTGTCAACCGAGAGCGGAGCGATTCTAGTCGGAGATCATTTGACCCCATCCGGAACTAAGCCCGGTTATGCTATGAAGACAACAAGAGCCGGTAAGACTGTTGGAATTGCTCTAGAAGCAGCATCTGTTGATGGTAAGATTCTTGCGCTTCTTAATCTTTCCTGGTATGATCCCTCGGTTTATATTACCTCGAGTGGTAGCCTGGCAAGCACTACTTCGATGAGTACGGAGGCGGCGGCGTTGGCGCTGGGACTGACCGGAATACCAGATACAAATCAACAAATCAACCAATCAACTAATCAACAAATTACCAATAGTACCAATTCGGCTTCGTTTGATTTGGCAGGGGATCAGAACTTTATAGACTTAAAGTCGCGGGTGGCGAGCGCGGAGGCTCGGATTGAGGATTTACGAAATGCAATAGTAAATAGCTCGACTCAGTCGGCATTCCTGGCTTCAATTAGCAGCGAGCCGCAGGTGTTGGGAGCCTCAACTTCGGCAGACTTTATATCAAACCTTCAAAATCTTGATATTGCATCGGCAACTATTTCCGGGAATCTAATGGTTTTGGGCAGAACAACTTTGGCTGATTTGGGAGTAACAGGCAATATCGCCGCAGGACTTCTGTCGGTCCACGGACTTGACCCTTCGGCGAACAACGGAGATGGGGGAGCCACAATAAATTCAGTCGGAGACTTGAGTCTTCAAAATAACGGATTGGGGGGAATAAATATACTTGCGGGTAAAGTAACGATTGATACAAAGGGAAATATAAATTCGCAAGGTGAGATTACAGTTAAGAAAATTAATATCGATACAACCCCGCTTAGCGGGACTTCGCTGGGTTCAGGAACCCTGCTCGCAGGAGAGAGCAGCGTAACAATTTCTACAACTGCGGTAACAGGGAGATCAAGAATACTGGTAACGCCTACAACCAAGACCGGAAATCAGGTTTTGGTAGTCAGCAATAAATCCTCCGGAAGCGGATTTACAATAAGTATAGAACAGCCATACAATAGAGATATTAAGTTCGACTGGTGGATTGTCGATGAAAAATAACCAGTTATCGGTTTTCAGTTGTCGGTTGTCGGAATTTTGTTAATCAGTTTTCGGTTTACCGGTTAACTGATTCACGGAAGGACTGGAATCAGAAAACAGTTGACAGAGAACAGATGACAGGACGTTATCGGTTTTCGGTTCTCAGTTGTCAGTTTTTGGTCACTCGGTTGTTCGGTTATCCGGTTGTTATTAATAGTTAATAGACTGATTAACTGAAAACAGATTAAACTAGTATCTGAAGACCGAAGACAGAGAACGGATAACAGAAGTTTGTCAGTTAGCCTGTTAATCAGTTAGAATAAGCTTATGATTAAAGATGTTACAGATTTAGAAATTTATAATTTATCTCTTGAATTGCTTAGGGCGCTTTATAAATTAGTCAACCTTTTACCACAAAATCATAGAAGATTAAGGTATCAGGTAAGCGAAGCTGGGGAAAAAATCGCTCCTCAAATTGCAGAAGGCTTCGGTAAGAAAAGATCTCCAAGAGAATTCTGTCGATTCTTATCAATGGCTCTGGGTTCATCCGACGAAGTAATAACTCATATAAGGGAGATAAAAATTGTAGCGGAACACTATACCAGGATAAATTTGAAAGACTGCGATTATCTAATAGATAAATACAAAATTCTCTCAAAAAAATTAAACAAGCTTATATCTTCCTGGCAAAAATTCACCTGATAAACAGAAAAACTGAGAGACAATTATCAGAAAACCGAAAACGGAGAACAGATAACCGAGGGAGCTAGAGTGACTCACTTTTTTGCGCAATTCCCAAAAGCCAGAGGACTGCTTCTTTTTTGTAGCGCCTGTCTCCTCGGGAATTGATTCTTATTGCAGGAAGTTTTCCTCTTTTGCCCCAGCGCTTAATTGTAAGGGGAGACACTCGTAAGATTTGGGCAACTTCTCTAACGGTTAGAAGGTCTGGAAGATTACTGATTGATAGAGTTTGATCTGCCATACGCTTGAGACTATATTTATACTAATCAATATAATGATTAACTATATACAAAATAACAAACCATAGCATTAGTTGTCAAGCCCCAATTTGATTGGGTTATCGTAGAATAGCGCAGAAAATTACGTAGCGTCAAACGCGACTGGCACGTTTGACTGTGCCGCAGAACTACGCGGATGGACATAGTTTACTTCAGCTCTACTGTCGCTCCCGCAGCGGTAAGCTTTTCGCGAGCTTCTTCTGCTGTTTTCTTGTTGACTTGGGTGATCACCTCTTTTGGCGCCGCATCTACCAAATCTTTTGCCTCTTTAAGTCCTAGAGTTGGAACTAACTCTCTTAGCGCTTTAATAACTGAAATTTTATTTGCTCCCGAACTTGCAACTACAACATTGAATACTGTTTGCTCTTCCTTCGGTTCCGCGTCGCTTCCTGCTGCAGTATTTGCCATTGCCGCAGTCGCGTTTGACGCGATTTGAGCGCTAACTCCGAATTTTTCTTCAAGCGCTTTTACAAAGTCTGAAAGTTCAAGAACTGACATTTCTTCAACCGCTTTTATTAAATCGTCTTTTGATAATTTTTTATCTGCCATATTTTATCACCACCTTCTAAATATATTTAATAGTTGATTTACGATTTATGATCTATGAGCTACGATTTACGAATATTCTTAATTCTTATTTCTTAAATCTTAATTCTTTTTCTGCTGTATAGCTGAAAGTGTCATAACCAGCTTCTGAAAGTTCCAACTGAGTGCTCTATGCAAACCAAAAATAGGAGATTTTAATCCGCTTACAACTTGAGCAAGCAATACTGCGCGAGAGGGGAGCATAGCTAATTTTAGCAGTTGATCACTTGTAAGCGCTTGATTATCTAGAATGCCAAATTTAATAGTAGGAAGACCTAGCAATTTCAAGGTTTTGGCAATTTGTTTAAGAGGAGCAATTACATCATCGTAGACAAAAAGCGCTGCTGTTGGATTCTGCAAAGCAGAATCTACTTTTGACATTTGACTTTTGACATTTGACTTTTCAAGCGATAGCTTGAGCAAGGTATTCTTGGCTACAACAAGCTCGGCATTTAAAAATTTAAGAGATTTCTTAAGGCTCTCAAGCTGTTTGTGGGTTAAGCCTTGGTAGTTGGTAAAAACTATACCTTTGGCTTTTTCGATTTTTTCTGATAGTTTTGCAACTATTTGTTCTTTCTTGGCCCTCGAAGCCCCGACTTGTCGGGGCGAAGTGGGCTTTTTGTCTATGTCATTCATATTATTTATTTATCCTCCTTCGCTAAAGCTTCGGAAGGATTATTTATTATTCTATGTCTTAAGGAAAATAAAAAAAACTCTCCTAAGAGAGTATATTAGCAACTAGCCACTAGTAATTAGTGTTTAGTTATTTTCCTCGGCAAGTATTTATGTTCTAGTTGCTAGCTACTAATTGCTAGTTGCTGAACTCCTGCTGTCTTAGGTTTTGTAAGTTTAGCAAAGTCATTGGATTAAGTCAAGAAGTTTTTTTCCTTGAAACTTATTCGGATAAATGCTAAAATCCACTCGTGATAAGCCCAGAAAGACAGTCTAATCTTAGAGTTTTAATTCATTCGCCCTATCCTATAAGGACTGACTATCCCTCAGGAGTAAGTGTTTTTATTCAGGAGTTAGCTCCGCATCTTAAAGATCTGGGTTGTGTGGTGAAAACGCTTGGTCCTGTGAATAAAGATAGGAAAACCGATAGAGCAGATTATAATTTAGGCAGAACGCTTAGTATTTCTGCTATTGGGACTGAGGCTGAGGCAGCAATTACCTTTGATAAGCGCAGAGCAAGAGACATACTTATGGAAGTAAAGCCCCATATTATCCTTTCTCAGGAACCGGCTGTGCCAAACTCTTCGCATACTGTTTATTCTGCTATTCCCAAAGATGAAGATGAGAGAAGGATAGTTCCAGTGATAGGGCAATTTCATGCGGGTTCTCCGCCGGGGGGCTTGGATACTCTGGCCAAATTTTACAAAGTTTTAGCAAAATCAATAAGAAGGCCTAAGTTTAGATACGGTATTCCGATAGGACTTACAATGGGATATGTAAATACAATCGAAAAAGCCTTAAGCGGAAGGATTGCGGTTTCTCACGGCACTGCGGAGTTTTGGAACGAAATGTCTCCCGCCGACTATAGAGTGATTTATAACGGAATTGATATAGATTTTTTTACACCGGATGGTCCAAAATTTGAGCAGTGGAATGACGGTCGGAAAACAATCTTTTTTGCAGGAAGACACGACAGAAGAAAAGGGCTTGAATATCTTTTGGAAGCTTATGCTTCTCTCAGAAGAGTAGGATTTGATAATCTTAAGCTTAAAATTGCCGGAAAAGGATACGTAACAGAACATCTAAAAGAATTGGTTAAAAAAAAAGAGATACCCGATGTGGAATTTCTTGGAATTTTATCAAAAGATGATCTTGCCCGAGCCTACAGAAGCGCAGATGTGGTCGCTGCGCCGTCCATAGGAGGGGAGGGATTTAACAGAACGATTGCCGAGGCAAGAAGCTGTGGCACACTAGTTGTTTGTACAGATATAAGAGGACAGGATGAAGCAATAGGCGACGATCTTCGTGATTTTATGGCAAAGCCTTCGGACTCTGATAGCCTTGCCCGGGCGATAAACAAAGTTTTAAATCTTCCCGGGGAGACCGCAAGAGAAATAAGAGAAAGATCAATGCAAGATACGAGAGACAGATTTGCCTGGGAAATAATCGCGGATCAGCATGTAAGGTACTATGACGAGGTTCTTACCAAGTACGGAGGACGTCCGAAGTGGGGCGAAAAAGAGGGTTCTGGATTCAGGCTTCCGATTGCAGGGGATGTTTTCGTCAGCGATAGGGCAAAAAGAAAGTAAACAGACAACAAAGACAAATGGGACGGTCCTTAGAAGTATTGACATATCAACCCAGATATGCAATAGTTTTCTTATGCCTAGAGGTCCACGATTCATTTTTGAGAATGCTTTCTACCACGTTTTCAATAGAGGCGTAAATAAACAGCCTATTTTTCTTTCAGAGAGGGATTATCTGTTCTTTTTAAAGAAGCTTAAAGAGCTGAAGAAGAAATACGACCATTCAATCTACTGTGTTTGCTTAATGCCAAATCACTTCCATATTTCAATACAAACACGGAAGTCACCTATATCAAAAATTATGTCATCGCTTACAACAAGTTACTCAATGTATTTTAATCGTACTTATAAGCGTGTGGGGCCTGTTTTTCAAAATAGATTCAAGAGCATTTTGATCGAAAATAATGAGTACTTTTTAAAACTCTCGCAATACATTTATCTTAACCCTGTTAGTGCAGGACTGGTGAGTGACCCGATGCTGTACAAATTTAGTAGTATACGGGAAGCGGTGGGAAAAGAACCGGCCAGTCTTCTGGATGAAGATATTATTCGCTTGGTGGGAGAGATAAAGAGAACACAAAAAGCTTACGAGAAATTTATCTACGATGGTATTCTAGAAAATTTGTAAAAATTGATAGGTTATTTGAAAAGGAAGAAGCGGTTTTTGGAACAAACAAATTCTCTACTATGGCAAATAAGAAATATTTAAGAAGGAAGAATAAAAATTATGCTTAGTTTGGACTACTAAATCAATTAGTCCTAGGACCGTCCCTAAGCTCCTAAGCTCCTAAGCTCTAACAAGAAAGCCAGCGGGCGAGGGGGTGGGTAAGTTAAAGAGCGATTAAACGGGGCAGGCATGGTACTTTTATAACTTAAGCTTAACTGCTGGAGACATTGTAGTTTTAAGTACCGCCTTTTGGATATTTTCCGGCTTTACAGCTTCTAGAATTACATTTATATTGTCGGCAAGTTTTTTATCTCCAAAAGAAAATTTTCCAACAGTTAAATGAATTAAAGGTGATTTTGCTTCAGTCTTAAAAGAAACTTGTCCTGCCTCGTATTTTTTGATAAGAGCCTCCGGGTTTTGAGTAATAGTTCCGTTTTTTGGATTTGGCATAAGACCTTTTGGTCCTAATATTTTGGCAACACGCGCAAGCTTTGGCATCATGTCTGGTTTGGCGAGCAAAATATCAAAATCTAATTTTCCCGTTTCGATTTCTGCAATTAGTTTTTCGTCGGCAATTGCGACTCTTGTTTTTTTGCCGGTTCCGTGGGGGAGAGTAAAGTTTCCCAAAATTCCCGTTTTGATTGTATTTAAATGAAGCTCGACTGTTTCATCAAATTTTGCTTTTTGAAATTTACCCAACAGGTCAAGAGCATCGCTCATCGAATAAGTCTTTGATTTATCAAGCATTTGAACGGTCGTTTGGTATCTCTTAGATCTTCTCTTTTTGTTATCGGTTTTCTGTTTTCGGTTGTCGGATTTTTGTTTGCCGGTCTTCTGTTTGTCCGTTGACTGGTCGACTGATTGACCGGAATCTGAGGACTGAGAACTGAGATCTGATAACCGAGCTATTTCTTCCTCGCTGGGGCCAACTGTCATGACTCTTTGCCCGCCCCTTAAGCCAGGCGCTTTAGCCATACGCCTCGGACTCGTCTCGCGGCGAAGCGGGTCGACCGAGTCGAGACGGGTCTTTTTTGCCTCTCTTTTTTCTTTGGATTTTTTCTTTTCTTGTTCTTCCTGCTCCGGCGAGCCGAAAGTTTTTACTCTTATTTTTCCCATAAACTCCTTTTAGTCGTAAATCTCAAATCCAAAATTCCAAAATCTAAATAATTTCAAAATTCTAATTTTCTAAATCCAAAACTTTTTGTATTTTGATATTAAGTTTTATTTGTGATTTGTGATTTTAAATTTCTAATTTTATTCTATTTGTACTCCCATCGATCTTGCTGTTCCGCCGACCACCCTTGATGCTTGTTCAACATCGGTTGTATTAAGATCGTCCATTTTGGCTTTTGCTATTTCTTCAACCTGTGATTTAGAAAGCTTTCCCGCAGATTCTCTTCCCGGCTTTTGGGAACCTTTTTCTTTTCCCAATGCTTTTTTAATCATCTCGGCAACCGGCGGTTTTTTTGTAATAAAAGAGAAAGTCCGATCTTCGTAGACAGTAATAACCGCAGGAATAATTGTTCCTTTCATTTCCGCAGTTTTGTCGTTGAATGCCTTAACGAATTCCATAATAGGAAGACCGTGCTGTCCTAAGGCAGGACCAACAGGCGGTGCGGGCGTCGCCGCGCCTCCGGGAATATTTAATTTTATAATTGTTTTTATTTTTTTAGCCATTTTTAGGTCTTTAATCTAGTTTCTACATCTGCTCTCAATTGTTCTGCTTGGAATACCAGAGCTATTGATGTATTTTCTAGATGTTCTGACTGTATCAAAGCATTTCTCGCAATAGTCTTTAGATAAAATTCAAAATCTGCATGTCCGGGATAAATTTCCTGTGCATCTCTTATAAGTTCTCTTGTTATTCCAATTGCTTCTTTTGTTCTAATCATAATTTTTTTCGATATCCTTCGACTTCGCTCAGGCCTTCGGCTCTGAGGCTCAGGCTCGAAGAGATGGCTCGCTAAAGCTTCGCCACTTGCAGAAAATCTAATTCTACAGGAGTTTCCCTTCCAAAGATGCTGACCAAAACCTTAAGCCTTCCTTTTGTTTCGTCAATTTCATCTATAGTTCCTAGGAAATCCGCAAAAGGCCCATCAATTATTTTTACTGCCTCTCCTTTAATAAAAGCAGTTTTATAGAGAGGTTCTTCCATTTTCATAAACTTCTGGATTGCCTCAACTTCTTTCTCCGAAATCGGAGTCGGTTTGTTTCCCGTTCCAATAAAAGAAGTAACGCCCTGGGTGGTTCTAACCAAAAGCCAGCTTTCATCATCCAAAAGCATTTTAACTAAGATGTATCCTGGAAATATTTTTTCTTTTACAGATTCTTTTTTTCCGCCTGAAACTTTTATTGTGTTTCTTTTGGGAACGATAATATCAAAAATTTTGCCCTCAAATCCTAAACTCTGAACTCTTTGTTTTAAAGACTTAACCACGCGGTCTTCATGGCCGGAATAGGTATGAACTATGTACCATTTGGCTGAATCGCTCAAAAATTTTGCTTTTGTTTCAGTTTGTTCCGATTTTACAGATTGTTGTGTATCCATATTTAGTTCTTAGCAACTAGCCACTAGTTGCTAGTCGCTAATCGTCAATTTATTTATCTTATCAATATTTGTGTTAATTTTGTCAGTATAAAATCGATTCCACCGAGAAAAAGACCAACAATTAGACTGATCAATATTACAACAAACGTAAGTCTTATTACCTCATCCCTTGTTGGCCAAACTACCTTTTTAAGTTCTTCCCGGACCTCTTTTAAAAAAACAACCGGACTCGCTGCCATGGTAGCCATCTTATCAAATATTGATTGACATGTAAAGGGAGTGAAGGGTAAAATAGAGTTAACCATTTACCATTTACCATTGACGGTAGGTTAAATTCATGAAAAAGAAAATTCGAAAAGCTGTAATTCCCGCGGCAGGCTTTGGCACCAGATTTTTACCTCAAACCAAGGCAATGCCCAAGGAGATGCTTCCGATTGTAGACAAACCGGTTATTCAATATGTGGTAGAGGAGGCGGTTGAGTCTGGAATTGAAGACATTATAATTGTGACAGGAGCCCTAAAGCGGGCAATTGAAGACCACTTTGATGTTCCCAATGCTGAACTTATAAAAAATCTTGAGGTGTCTGGCAAGAAAAAGCTTGTTGAGGAAATACAGAGAATTTCTGAAATGGCGAATTTTATTTATATCCGGCAAAAAGGGCACTACGGCAACGGCACTCCTGTTCTTTCTGCCGAACATGTGATAGACAATGAATTCTTCGCTGTACTGTGGGGCGATGAGTTTATTTATTCCGATCCGCCAAGGTTGTCCCAGATGATGAAAGTGCACGAAAAGTATGGGGGAGCGGTAATTTCCGGAGTTCGCATCAAGAAAAAAGAAGACCTACGGCGCTACGGCATTGCAAAAGTAACGCCGGTCGAAGGCAACGTCTTTAAGATCGATCACATTGTGGAAAAACCAAACCCTGACGAAGCGCCGTCGGATTTGGCAACGCATGGAGGATATATTCTGCCGCCTGAAATTTTTGACATTTTACGACGACAAGAACCCGGAGAAGGTCAGGAAGTGTGGCTGCCGGTTGCCATAGACGAGCTTATTAAAACAGGGTATCCTGTTTTTGCATGCGAAATCGAAAATGGAAAATATTATGATACGGGGAATAAGCTGGAGTATATGAAGACAGTCGTTGAGCTGGGTTTGGAGCATAAAGATATTAATGGAGAATTCCGCAAGTTCCTCAAAGGGTTGAAATTAGAGTAAATGAATAAAAAACCGCTCTTTATATTTGGGATAACCGTTTTTCTATTCTTCGTTCTCTTCTCCTATTTGGTTCATAAAGATCTATTTACCCAATTTGACTTTGATACAACCGTTAAGCTTCAGGATAATATTAATAGGAGATTTGACTCATCTTTTTCTTGGTTAAGCTTAATAGGGAGCTTTGAGATAACGACACTGTTTTTGCTTGTTTTTTTAGTTGTTTTACGAAAAATAAAGGGTATTGCGACCCTTTTTTTATTTGGGATGCTTCATGTATTCGAACTTTATGGTAAAACTTTTGTCCAGCATCTTGGCCCGCCATTTTTGTTTTTCAGATACAGTATAGACTTTAATTTTCCTACTTCTTATGTTCAGCCTGGTTATTCTTATCCTTCCGGCCATAGCGCCCGCACTGCGTTTATTTCTATAATAATTTTGTTTTTTATAGGGAGATCTAAAAAACTTACACCCTTGCATAAAAAAATTCTTTTTTCAATAATAGTTCTATTCGATATAAGTATGTTTGTAAGCAGAGTCTATTTGGGAGAACATTGGACCTCCGATGTTATCGGCGGGGGGCTTCTTGGAGTAAGCCTTGGGCTGATATCGCTTATTGCTTTTTAAGAAATTAGTTTATCTAGTTTTCCGAGATATTAATGGCCGGACCCTTGCAATTTTCATCGATTTTGTAAATACCTCACTTGACTTTTCACAGAAATATCTTTTATACTATTAGCGTTCTTTGATATTGGAGATAGTTGGAGAATTTTCCTCTACAAATTCACCAAATATGAGGTAGTCCCGACGAGTCGGGATGACGAGGTAGATTTTGTGTTAGGTGCGCCTAATATAAACGCCTTCCTAATTTTCATATATGGGGAAACACCAACTAAGCTCGGTATCAAAGATGAATTTATCCGTTTTCCAATCCTTCTAGTTTCTCCTAGGTAGGGGGGGGTTTCCTTCTTATATCTTTTTTGATAAAATTACTGTGGATCGCCGAAGTAACTCAGTGGTAGACCTGCCCGACATTGCAAGTCATTGCAGGCGGGGTAGCTGTTTTGTCCCAGCACAAACTTGCCAAATTTGATAAAATTTGGCTTAGTTATGCGGGATCCCGTAAAACTAAGCTTGCCGAAATAGCTCAGTGGTAGAGCAGCTGTTTTGTAAACAGCAGGTCCAGGGTTCGAATCCCTGTTTCGGCTCAGCAAGCAAGTTTTACTGGGATAAACAGCAAGTCGTGGGTTCGAATCCCACCTTCGGCTCAGCATAGCTGTTAGCTCTTAGTCTCTAGCGTTGGTCATAAACAGACCGACAGCAAACGACCAAAGACTTATAATAACCAATGCGCTAGGTTCGCATAGCGGCAATTGCACCTCGCTGTAGACGAGGCGGCCGAAAGGCCTGCGGGGGTTCGAGTCCCTCACTTAGCACCGCGTTCAACGCGGTGATTGGTGCGTTTAACGCACCACCGCTAATTTATGTTTTATGCTTATGTACTTTACAGTGAAAAAGACAAAAAGTTATATATTGGATTAACACCTGATTTAAAAAATAGGTTTAAAAAACATTCAACCGGACTAGTTAGATCTACGAAAAACCGTAGGCCTCTAAAATTAATATTTTATGAGGCTTATTTGCTAAAATCGGATTGTAGTCGTAGAGAAAAATATTTAAAAAGTGGAGGAGGTAGAAAAGAGCTAGCCAAGCAATTAGAGGATATTTTTGATAAACTTGGCTACAATTATTCTAGATAGTATAATTGTCTGGATAGTTTAGTGGTAAAACGATTCATTGGCCCGCCATACTTGCCGAGATGGCTCAGTGGTAGAGCAAGTCATTGG
>JBBUBI010000051.1:0-7008 GCA_038058335.1 Patescibacteria group bacterium | reverse complement strand
CCCGCCTATGGCGGGGCAGGAAGGAGGAATTATGGCGAAAAAAGGTGAACACAGAATAACCGTAGGATTGGTTTGTACTGTTTGTAAAAACAGAAATTATGTTACGACTAGAAATAAGTTAAACACGGAGGAAAAATTAAAGCTTTTGAAATATTGCGGGCATTGTAGAAAGAAAACTGAACACCGTGAGACAGATAAGTTAAAATAGCGTGAAGTCCGCCTGCATTGCAGATGCATAGGCCGGTAGTTAAATGGTATAACAGGGGTCTCCAAAACCTCTATTGGGGGTTCGATTCCCTCTCGGCCTGCCACTTATTTTTGTTAACGGACAGTGTTTTTCAAACAAACTTATAAAACCTGAAAGCAAAACCGTCTTTTGAATAATTATCATATAGCTTGGTCTTTATTGCACTTTTTAATTTTAAGTCAGTTATTAATGAAGGTACGCTATTATTACCTAAAACGATTGGATAAGTGATTAAAATTAACTCTTGAACCAAGTCTTCGTTAATTAATGAAGATATCAAAGTTGGTCCACCTTCCACCATGATTCTTTTGATATGTAATTTTCCTAGGCTCTTAATGGCGGTTTTTAGATCAACTTCCCTTTTTCCTAAGATTAAGGTTTTTACACCCTTCTTCTCCAACTGTTGAAGTTTTTCCTGCGGAGCCTGTGAGGTTGTTATTAATAAACTTGTTGCCTCATCATTAAAAATGTTCGATCTTAGATCAAATTCTGATTTTCTTGAAACTGTTATTCTCCAAGGCTTCTTTTTGCTTTCCACATATCTTACTGTAAGGCTTGGATTATCAAGTCTAACAGTATTGGCACCAACCATAATGCCATCAAACTTTGCTCGCAATTTGTGAATTTCTATTAATACCGATTGAGGCATCGGGTAAATATCAGAAAGGCGGTCATCTTCTCCAAATCCTCTAATTTTACCATCTATTGAGGTCGTAGAAATTATAGAAACAGGTCGATTTGTCATCTCAATACTACCTTTCGAATTAAAAATTGAAACTTACTGCATACCAAATAGAGATATTCTCTTGCTTCGCCCAAATGGTAATATTGTCTACGAATTCTTGTTTCTTCCATAAATCAAAAACAAATATGTTTTCAACTTTACAGCCAATTTTCTTTAGTCTGCCATAAAAGAATCTAATAGTTTTTCCTGTTAGGATGCTATCATCTACCAAAAGTGTTTGTTTGCCAATCACACTTTTTGAGTCACCAATTATAAAAGATTTCTCACCGTGACTTTCTCGTTTCTTTCTCAAGATTATCAAAGGCATATTGCAATATAACGAAATAGCCACAGCCCAAGGTATTCCAGAAATCGAACAAGCAGCAATTGCCTCTATCTTTTTGGTTATTATTATTGTATTGACATATTTAGCTATAAGTTTAAGGATATCAGGATTTGATATTAATTTTTCTGTTGTAATCCAATAGTTAACATTTAGTCCTCCTGACGATACCCAATTGCCATTCCTTAAGATTATATCTGCGTTTTCTAAATATCTCCTGAGAGCTAGATCCTCCTTGCTTGGAATCTTCAGTCTTCTAATGTAGTTGGTTTTGACTATCTTGCCTAACATTTAGGTAATTATAGCCCAAAGATCTGAGATGGACAAGACTATTAGCGCAATTCAAGGTTGAACCCCGATTTGGTTGATTTTGAGATTTAAAGTCCTAAGAGTTGCGGATTTCTTTTGAGGTTACTTTTCCAGTAGTGCCAATCTGGTATATAATTACCTCGCCGGTGGCGATTTCCAAATTTTCAACTTCACTATCTGTTAATCCGTCTAAATATTTTACAAGCGCACGAAGACTATTTCCGTGAGCGGAAATCAAAACGTTTTTTCCTTCTGCAAGTTTGGGGAGAATTTCCTGTTGATAGTAAGGAACTGTTCTTTCATATACATCTTTTAATGTTTCACCGTTTGGCACAGGCCAGTTCCATCCGCGCCGCAGTTTCTGAAAATCTTCCTCGCCTAGCTGCCTTTTTACTTCCCATTTGTTTTTGCCTGTATAATCACCATAGTCTCTTTCATTGAGGGCAGAATTTTCAAAAGTTACAAGATTTACGCCAAGTACCTTTTCTATTTCCTCAAGGGTTTGTTTTGCGCGAATTAAAGAAGAAATATATGCTAAATCAAACTTTATATCTTTCAAAAGTTTTCCCGCCTGCCTTGCCTCTTCCAGTCCTTTTTGGGAAAGCGGAGGGTTTTTCCATCCTGTCCAAATGCCGCGGGCGTTCCAAGTTGATTCTCCGTGCCGAACAAGTGCTAAAACTGCCATAAGAAGAGTATATCAAATTCCGAGGAGTTTTTCGGCAAAGGACAGAAGATTAAATATTAATTCTCCCAAAGAAAATCCGCCAATAGGGGATAATATAAGAAAAAATATTATAAAAATTCCAATTGACCCTAAAGAAAGATAAACCCTTGCCTCTTTTTCGGGCAAAATAAGGGCAAAAACCTTTGAGCCATCCAAAGGCGGAATAGGAATTAAGTTAAAAATCGCAAGAAGAAGATTAAGCTGGACTATTTTTGTCAGAATCCAATAAATAAATGGTGTAACCCAGCCCGATTGTAAAAATGCGCCCGATTGGAAAGCGAAAATTTTGATTAGAAAACTTGCAACAACAGCTATAAAAACATTCGTCAAGGGTCCGGCAAGCGACACAAGCGCAATATCTTTTCGTCCCTCTTTAAGATTAAACGGGTCGACAGGTACAGGTTTTGCCGCTCCAAAAATAACGGGGGAGCCGGAGATTATTAAAAGAAGCGGAAGGAGGATGCTCATAAATGGGTCAATATGTTTTTGGGGATTTAAGGTGAGTCTTCCCGCAAGTCTTGCGGTCGGGTCTCCCAGTTTTTCTGCTACAAAGCCATGAGCGACTTCGTGAAAAATTGCAGAGAAAATTAGAATAACTAAAATAAAAAGCCCGGATATCAAGTCCATATTGTTTAAACCCTCATCATATGATATCATAAATAGCTATGGCGATGAGATGCGAAAACTGCGAAAAAGGAATAATGTACGGACACAACGTGTCCCATTCCAAAAGAAGGACACGAAGAATATTCAAGCCCAATCTTCACAAGGTAAAGATCGCTGTTGGGGGAATTTCCAAAAGAATGAAGCTTTGCTCAAAATGCTTAAGGATGCTCAAGAGTAAAGAAAAAGTTTCAAATCAGACCAGTTCGCCTCAGAAAGAGCTAGCCACTGCCACACTTGTTTAAATCACAAGCTCAAAATCACAAATCCTAAATAATTTTCAAATTCAAATTTTTAAATCTCAAAGTTTTAAATCCTGTATTTTGGGCTTATTTGTTATTTGGAATTTTGAATTTGTAATTTTTTAATTATATTTCCCCCTTCTTTATACCCGTTCATAAAATCCTTATAGCTCATCGGATTTTTCCCTTCGACCTGAATTTTGTTTTTGGGCAATAACTTAATTATTTTTTCTTTATTATCAAATTTATATTTAAAGAAGGCACCGGGCCAAGGGCAAAAAGCGCGAATCATTCTATCGATTCTTACAGGTGATGGGGGAGAATCAAAATTTATAAGACCGTCATTTTTTTGAAGGAGTTTGGTAAGCGTTGCTTTTGAGTGATCTTGTTGCTGTGGTTTTAGATCTCCTTTTATATATTGCTTAATAGTTTGAGCTACTAAATCTCCGCCTAATGAATTTAGTTCGGTAAGAAGGGAATCGGTCGTATCATTATTCTTTATCTCATATTTCTTCTGAACAAAAACAGGTCCCGCATCGACTAGTTCTTCCATAGATATAATTGTTACGCCGGTTATTTTTTCTCCATTAAGAATTGCCGAAGGTGCCGGCGATGGACCGCGGTATTTGGGGAGCAGGGAGTGGTGGACGTTTAGGGAGTCATATCGAGGGATTTTTAATAGGCTAACCGGAAGAATTTTTCCGTAATCAGCAACAACTATGAAGTCCGGCTCGTAGGATTTTATCTGCGAAATGGCGTTATCATCGAGCTTGTCAAAAACTTTAAAATTAATTCTATTTGCAATTGCAAATTTTTCCGGAGGAGAAGATTTTTGGGTTGTAACTATAAGAGATAATCTAAATTCTTCGTGCAGTTTTCTTGCAACTATAACCGAATACTTAGAACTCCCGAAAAACACAACTTTCGTTTTCATATCTCAATTTCTTCAAACACATCTTCGCCTTTTTCGTCTTTGTAAGATTTATATAGTTGGCCGTTTTGCTCAACAGCTCTTTGTGTAAATAAAACTCCGTTTAAATGATCAATTTCGTGTTGAATAATTGTGGCTATAAAACCTTTAAATATTTTTGTATGATTTTTGCCCTTTTCATCAATGTATTCTAAAGTTAAGCTTGGTTTTCTTTTAACTTCGCCCCAAATGTTTGGCAGAGAAAGACAGCCCTCAAGCCTTCTCGGATGACTTCGCTTTTTTATTTTTGAGCTTGGAGAAGCTAGATTGTCTTTCTCTTCAATTATTTTTGGGTTTACGAATACTTTAATAGGAGATTTTGGGGTGGGTTTTATTATAAAAACAGAAAGGGGTTTTCCAACCTGCGGAGCCGCAAGACCTACTCCTTCGGGGTCTTTTGCCAAAAGAAGGGTTTGTTTCATTTCATTTATCAAATTGTGAATATTTTTATCTACTCCTGACCCCGATTGAATCGGGGTTGTTTTTTGCGAAAGAACTTGGGCGGGAGCTGTAATTATTCCTATCATTCCTGAAATTATAGCAGAAGGTTGGCTAAAAAAGAAGAATTCTTTTTATTTTTTCTCAAGAGTCTTGAGGGCATCAAGTGCTCCGGTATCGGAAGAACTAAGATAAGTTAAGATATATTTCATCTGTCCAATTGCTTTATCCAAAAACTTTCTATCTACAACTTTTCCATTTTTGTCCACCGCCGCCTGATTGTAAAAAAGACCCAAAGCGTAATGCGCATCTCTATAATCGGACTTAAGTTTTACAGCTCTTTCTAAAGCCTCGATTGCTTTATCTACATTTCCGCTCTGTCCCTCGATCACTCCCAAATTATAGATAATACTTGCGTCGTTGGGCGCAAGCTCTGCGGCTTTTTTAACAGCCGAAAGAGCCAATGGAAGAAATTGCGAATCTACCTGTGCAAGTGTATAAAAAATTCTAATTCTTGTTTTCCAAAATACAAAGTTATTGGGGTAAGATGCTACAAGATCATTACTTGTTTCTATCGCTTCCTTACTAAGCGTTGATGCTGTTGTTGCAGCGGCACTTGCGTTTTGTACGCCTTTTTGACTTAAAAGCTGGGTTGCCAAGACTGCGTCATTTATTGCCATTTCGTCTCTAAAGACCGGCTCATCGCCTCTTCCCATAACTGCTTTATGAAGATAAGGATAGGCATCCTGGTATAGTCCGACCCGATCCAAGTTATATCCGTAGGCGTAAGCCTTGTCCGCGTTCCAATAAGATATAAGAGTGAATAAAAAGTAAAAACCGATGACTACTGTAATAATAGTTCCCATCCATTGGAATGGAGAGAATTGAGAAGTTGCGGAGCTGCTCTCTCTATTCTTAAAAACAAACAATTCCTTCTCCTGCCTAATCATATTTTCCAAAACCAAAACGAATGCGGGAATAATAAAAAAATAAATATTTACTATGACAACAGAGAAGCCAAAAAAATTTGTAATAAGAATAGTTATGTAGCCTGCGATAAGACTAAAGGTTAAGAGTCTTGTTGTGTCATTCTGAGCGGAGCGAAGAATCTTATGAGATCCTTCGGCCTTCGGCCTCAGGATGACATAAAGGAAAAACCCTATCATTAAAAGATAAGCTGCAATTCCAAAAGTGCCTGTTGTTGTCAGATAGTTTAAAAATTCATTGTGCGCTTTGTTATAAAGAAAGTTCCATTCTGAAGTTAAATTATGCGCAGGACTCTTGTATTTATAGTAGGCAAAGGCAAACGTTTCAACTCCCGTTCCAAAAATCGGATTATTCTTCCATGCCTCAAACGCTCCCTGCCAGACTAAAAGCCTTATTTTTCCCGAGTCTGTTCCTCCAAGTTCTCCCACATGGGCAGGGGCAGGTTTTTCTGTTTTTGTTTGTGTCTTAACAGGCGGCGGCGGGCTTATTCTATTTTTTACCTGCGAATAAGAGAATTTGCCTAAGATTGGCAAAGGGATACCAATAAAAAAAGTAATTAAAAGAACAATAAGCATGGGAGCGGCAAAATTAATAATTTTAATCTCTTTTCTTTTAAGATAAAAATAAGCGGCAAAAAACAAACTTAACGCGATCAAAACAGCAATAATTGCCGATCGCGATCTTGCATAAAGAAGATCAATGTAGAAGAGGAGGGAAGAGGCAAAATAGAAAATAGCGGTCCGGTTTAATTTCAATTTTTCTTTTAGATTAAAGTTCTCTAGAAAAAGTGCGATAGAAACAGGAAGAAGAATTGCAAGGTATGCTGCAAGCCAATCGGGCTGTCCTAAGGTCGAGAATATTCTTATTCTTGGCTGAAAGTCAGTTCCCCAGCATGAAACATCAAGATTCCCTCTAAAGACCAAACATGTCGGATCATAGCCAAAATGCGAGGGGAGTCCCCACAGAGAAACGATAACGGCTGTTATTATGCTTAAGTTAAGAAATCTTTTAACAGCATCCATGGGGGTTTTAAAAATTCCGCCGTCTTTATTAATAATATTGCTTACAAAAGCATAGTAAAAAAATATATACAAAATTATCGAAAGAAGCCCGCCGTTAAATCTAGAGTAATATCCCCAAAGGGAAATATGGCGGTCCCAGGAAAAGATCGTCGATAAGAATAGAGACAGGAGAAAAAGAAGGATTGGGATATCAAGAGGAGTTTTTTGGATTCTAAGTTCTTTTTTAACAATGGATTTAATTGCCCAAGCGGCTGCGATAATTACGCCCAGGCAAAAAGCAAGCCACATTTTGTTAAATTCAAAAAGTTCGGAGGTGTCTCCTGCAATTGCCAGAGGAAT
>JBBUBI010000050.1:1369-6752 GCA_038058335.1 Patescibacteria group bacterium | reverse complement strand
AAATCAAGGCCAAACAAAGAATATCATACATTTGCTGAAAAGCTTGCGGCAGAGCTTATGGATGCAGTCGAGAATAAAGGAGAAGCTATCAAAAAAAGAGATGTAATGCACCGCATGGCAGAAGCCAACAAAGCCTTTGCCCACTTCCGCTGGTAATCCGAAAATATCACCTTCAGCTACTTATGAGCAAAATTGAAGCGCAGCCGACGGAAAAAATTGGCACCATTGTTAGGAACATTGCTGATTTGAAACGCGGCGAATTATATAAGCTTTATATTCATGAGGAGACTTACGGAATAGCAACGCCAACACTAAGACAAGAAAAGTTTTATATCCCAAAGAACGAAACAGATGGTGAATCAGATGTGCTATCAGATGAGGGCTTAGTCCCCGTTGTAATAGTCGGAGAAGATGGAGAAACTGAGTCTTTCTATAGATTAGCAGATCTAGGAATAGCAATAGAGAATAGTATTAAAGTAAAAAGTCCTCCGTCTCCAAATACAATGGCTTGGGCTAATTGGGTAGAAAAAGTTCCGGAAGAAGAACCAACTCCAGAAAAATCTTAATTCAATCCCCGCCCATTTCCGCTGGTAATCCTATAATATTGACTTCTTTATAGCAAAATACTATAATTTCCCGCATGTCAAGTATAGAGCGGGTAAATGTCGCAAATATTAAAGAAAATTTTCTAGGAACAGAGATTGTCCGTCTCCACGTTGCACAATATTTTAAGTTTCAGAAAAACGCTAGAGAAAGACAAGCTATTCTGGAAGATTATGGACTTTGGTTTCCGAATTACGATCCTACAAAAACTCCTTTAGTGGTTCGGGAGAAAATGTGGAGAGATGAAGTTACTGACGAAAACGGATTTATTGAATTTCCCCCCGGCGTACTTGTATTGGGCCATACCGCAGAAAATATAGAAGTCCCCGCAGATATAGGCCTTTGCATGGAAGGATTATTTATTTCTGAAAGCACAGGAAAAATCCTTCCATTGACTACTGATGTTGCCGCGCCGTCTCTTCATGCTGGATCGAAAGGTCCACAGACTTATGAAATAATTAACCAAAGCGAAAGAGCGCTAAAAGTAAAAGTGGAAGATTTGGTTTGCATAGCCAGCGTATTTCATTTAGGGCAACCTTCTGTTTTAGCACAGGAAAACAGAGACACAACATTTGGCATTCAAGTTTCCGGAAAAATTAAACACGGCACAAAATTCTTTTAGTTCAGGATTGATAAATTTCGATTAGAATATCGTTGCAGTCTTTAATAAAGACATATCTTCCGCCAAATCCTGCCGTATCAATCTCTGTAGCAAATTCAACCCTTTTTTCTTTCAATTCTATTATGGTCGTATCTAGATCATCAACTTCCAAACAAATGTGCTTAGTGCCGATGGTGTGTAGATTTTTCATAAGGTTTTTATCAGCTTCTGGCAGAGGGCTTGTGTTATCGGGGAAATGAAAAAGTTCAATTTTAAAATCGCCCTGCTTTAGAAGTGCTATTTGCATTCCATTTCTTTCGTAATTATGTACTGTCTGAAATCCAAGTTTTTCTGAATACCATTTCGTAGACTCAACTATATCATCAACAGTGAAGGCAATATGGTGGGGCTTAAAGTTCATATTTTGTATTCTTGGCGAGGTTTGTTTGGGAAATTGACCAGATCAAAAAGTACAAAAAGTTTGGGTTTTATTCTGTAGAAACAGTGAGGACTTGTTTTTGAATTTATAAAATCATCAACTTCTTTTTTTGAAAATATCCGTCCTTCGTAAACAGAACGGGCTTTTTTGAATATCTGACTTTTTAGTTAGTAGCTCTGCGGTTCCCTCAAATTGGAGTCCTCTTGGCGGATCCTTTGGCGTATGGGGTAATACAATCGCTCCTCCGACTTTTGGGTTTTTCATTACCTCTTTTGAATGACGTCTTGTGGTTGATGAAAACCAGTAAATATTTAAATCTTTATCTGCTGCAAGCCAGACACTGCAAGTCCAAGGCTGATTATTTACAGCCGTAGAGAGTTGCATTAACTTTGCCTCTCTTAAATAATCCTCAATCAATTTTCTCAAGTCCATGTTATTGATTATACAATACGACCCATCTTAAAAGCGGAAAGATTCTCCGTTTTTATATTCTTTAGGGTTTTGGTTTTTGACAAATAACTTAACTTTCCCTTCGCCAGCAACTTTAATTTTGATATCCTCTATGAATACCATAGTTTTCTCTTCAATCCCCAGTACGTTATCTGATTGAATTTCATGATATTCCTTAATTCGATCATCCCTGCTTTCTCCTGAAAATTTCTTTTTGTCGTGAGGTCCAACATAATGAGGGTTGATATTGAAAGGCACTAAACCTAAAGCTTCAAAGACTTTTGAGCTTACCACATTCCAGTCGTTTGTCGTTAAAATATTTGGCCCCGCAATATTTGCTCCAGCACTTAGCCCAACATAAGGAATACCATTTTTTATTTTTCTTCTTATTGTTCCTATTAGTCGAGCTTTTCTTAATTCACTTAATAAATGATAAGTATTTCCTCCGCCGACTAGTATAGATTCTGTCTCTTCTATTTGTTTGTCTGGAGTCTTATCAAGGTTCAGATGGGTAAGCTTAATGCCTACCTCTGCAAGAGATTTATTTGCATCATTATAATATTTTTCAGGGTCAAAGACATTAGCTGCGGAAACAAAAAGTACTTTTCTTTCCCCTAGAAAGTCTGCTATTTCTTTTTTGCACCAATGGTAGAGAGGAGTTCCTGAATTGCTAATTAATAAAAGTTTCATTGCAAAGCAATTATACCATCATATGGTCAAGGCTGGGGAAATATGATATACTCATATGGATAAATTCTAAGTTCTAATATCTAAATTCTAAACTTTAGGATTTAGTGTTTCGGATTTAGGATTTCTTTTTATTTATTATGGCTGAGAAGACACAAGAAGTTACATTAGACAAGATCCGAAATATCGGTATTATTGCGCATATTGATGCGGGTAAGACCACTACTACTGAGCGAATTCTTTTCTACACCGGGAAGACTTACAAAATCGGTGATATTGATGAGGGAAATACTCAGATGGACTGGATGGAGCAGGAAAAAGAGAGAGGAATTACTATTGTTTCCGCTGCAACTACCGCGTTTTGGATCCATTCACAAAATCCTACTGGTGCCTACAGAATAAATATTATTGATACACCTGGGCATGTAGATTTTACTGCAGAAGTCGAGCGTTCTCTGCGTGTACTTGATGGAGGAATTACCGTACTTGATGCAGAAGAAGGAGTTCAGTCACAGTCAGAGACAGTCTGGAGACAGGCTGATAAATATAAAGTACCGCGTCTTTGTTTTGTCAACAAAATGGACAAGCTGGGAGCAGATTTCCTAGCAACGGTCAAAAGCATTGAGGAAAGACTAGGAGCAAATCCCGCAATTATGGTTTTGCCGATCGGTGCTGAGCACAGCTTTATAGGAACAGTTGATCTTATTTCTAGAAAATCGTATATCTGGGGAGCTGATGAACTGGGTGCAAAGTACGAAGTATCAGATGAGATTCCGGTGGATATGAAAGACCAGGTCGAAGAATACAGACATAAGCTTATTGAGAAGATCGCGGAGACCGATGATAAGCTTTTGGAAAAATATCTCGGCGGAGAAGAGCCTACGGTTGAAGAATTAAAAGCTGCTTTAAGACGGGCAGTTATTTCTTACAAGTTAGTTCCGATTTATGCAGGATCATCTCTTCGCCACAAAGGTGTACAGCCTCTTTTGGATGCAGTTATTGATTATCTCCCATCTCCGGTTGATCTTAAAGAAGTGAAGGGTATTGATCCCAAGACCAATGAAGAAGTTGTCAGACAGCTTGTTCCTGAAGATGCGCTTTCAGGTCTTGCTTTTAAGATCCAAATCGATCCGCACGTAGGAAAGCTTACATACTTTAGGGTTTACTCTGGAGTTATTGCGGCTGGTTCTTATATTTACAATAGCACTAAAAAAAATACAGAAAGAGTAGGGCGAATATTACTTATGCACGCAAACACCAGGGAGGAAATAAAAGAAGCCAAAGCAGGCGAAATAGTAGCTTTAGTTGGGCTCAAAGATACGGTTACTGGAGATACACTCTGTGATGAGAAGAATCCGATCGTTCTTGAGAAGATTTCATTTCCAGATCCAGTTATTTCCCTTGCAATTGAGCCCAAGACCAAAGTTGATCAGGAAAAGCTAGGATTAGCTCTTAAAAGATTGTCAGAAGAAGATCCTACATTTGTCATCAAGACAAATCATGAGACTGGACAGACAATCATCTCAGGAGTTGGGGAATTGCAACTTGAAGTTATGGTCGATAGAATGAAGAGAGAGTTTGGAGTTCTTGCAAATGTAGGAGCACCTCAGGTGGCTTACAAAGAGACAATTTCTCAGGAAGCTCAAGCAGAAGGAAAATACATTAAGCAGTCAGGCGGACGCGGACAATACGGGCATTGTTTCCTGCGAGTGGCACCTAAGCCTAGGGGCGAGGGGTATGAGTTCGTAAATGCGATAAAAGGAGGAGCAATTCCTGCAGAGTTTGTAAAGTCAATTGAAAAAGGTGTGGTCGAGACTATGGAAAACGGGGTACTTCTTGGATATCCAATAGTCGACATGACCGTCACTTGCTATGACGGAAGTTATCACGATGTCGACTCATCGGAAATTGCATTTAAAATAGCAGCTTCCCAAGCTCTTCAGGCAGCTACTAAGAAAGCAAACCTTTCGCTTCTGGAGCCTATTATGAAAGTTGAGGTTACTACTCCGGCTGAGTTTATGGGAGATGTTATCGGTGATCTTTCAGCAAAAAGAGCACAGATCCTTGGAACCGAAGAGAAAGGTAAGACTACTATTATTTTGGCAATGGTTCCTCTTGCTGAGCTTTCGGGATATATCACTACACTTCGCTCTATGTCTCAAGGAAGAGCCCAAGCATATGTCGAGCCTTCACATTACGAGCAAGTACCGAAGAATATTGTCGAACAAATGCTTGCCAAGTCCACATTCACCGGCCGGGTATCTGCCCAGGGATAAATTCCTGTTGTCATTCTGAGTGAAACGAAGAATCCGATTTCTCACTACACTCAGGATATCTTTTAAAATTCCCTCTTGACGCAGGTTCAAAAATATTGTAATATCTTTCTAGCCTTAAATTGCTTAAGGTGTATTTTTTTCTTTTAATTTTCAAAAATATATGGCAGACGCAAAAAAATTCGAACGAAACAAACCACACGTTAATATCGGTACCATCGGTCACGTCGATCATGGTAAGACTACTTTGACTTCTGCAATTACTACAGTTCTTGCAAAGAAGGGTTTGGCAACTGCAAAGAAATACGAAGATATTGATAATGCTCCTGA
>JBBUBI010000050.1:0-1269 GCA_038058335.1 Patescibacteria group bacterium | reverse complement strand
TTGGCTCTTATGGATGCAGTCGATGCAGATATTCCAACACCAGTCCGAGACATCGACAAGCCATTCCTTATGCCTGTTGAAGACGTCTTCTCAATCAAAGGACGAGGAACAGTTGTAACAGGAAGAGTTGAAAGAGGTCAAGTCAAAGTAAATGAGACCGTAGAAATCGTCGGAATTAAAGCAACTAAGTCAACAGTCGTAACCGGAGTTGAGATGTTCCGAAAACAGCTTGATGAAGGTCAGGCAGGAGATAATGTAGGATTGTTGCTCCGAGGAATTGAAAAAGATGATGTAGAAAGAGGACAGGTAGTCGTAAAGCCTGGTTCAATTACTCCACACAAGGAATTTGAAGCAGAAGTTTATATCCTTACCAAAGAAGAGGGAGGACGACACACACCGTTCTTCACAGGATACCGACCACAATTTTATATAAGAACCACAGATGTTACTGCAGAAGTAGCGCTTCCTACAGGAGTGGAGATGGTAATGCCTGGAGACTCAACAAAAATGACAGTCAAGCTTATTGTGCCTATTGCTCTTGAAGAAGGAGTAAGGTTCGCCGTCCGAGAGGGTGGAAAGACCGTCGGCGCAGGAGTAATTTCCAAGATAATCGCTTAGTTTCTGCCCCGATAAGTAACAAAATTCCTTTTTTTCTTGTCCAACAATGTCTATAAATAATTATGATTAGATCTGAAATTTCGTCATGGGAGAAAAGCTACGAGCTTGAGAATTGGCTTAGAGGCAAAACTGATGCTGGATTGGTTGAAGAAGTAAAATCTGGAACAGAAAGAGGAGACGAAAAAAGATCAAGAGTACTTTATCACATTGAAGGTTCAAGAATTGTTGTGGTCTCTGATAGATACGTACCATACAATGAAGAGGTAAGAGCAGAGCCAAGAATAAAAGAAGAATTGACACAAGCAGGAATAATATCTCCACAAACAGCCTAATCTCCCCACATCTTAATTTTTAATTCAGCTTTTTCTTTGTACTTTTTGTCGAAAAACATTCTTCTCTTCTCTTTTGCCGAAAAGAGAAGCAGAAACTCTTCGCCAGGTGGTGCTCGTGCTTTCAAATCTCTATCGCTTAACGGGTCCCTCCGTAAGGTACCTCCCTGTTTCGCTCATTCGATTTTCATGCACTGCGCTCCAGAGGCGAAAATTAAAAAACACTCGATGCCGGATTGTCAAAAATATTGACCCCAATCAAATCGGGGTGCAGAAGATGAGATACATCGGTAACACTTTTGAACTAGAATAACTAGTTCAA
>JBBUBI010000049.1:0-5968 GCA_038058335.1 Patescibacteria group bacterium | reverse complement strand
TACAGGAGGAATTAGCACTACGGGAAACGCTACAATATTAAGACAATATAAAAACGAAGCAGGGAGACGTATTTTTTAAGTTTTTTCTTTATATCCAATAGTTTCGCTTAAACTCTTATAACTCAGCCTTGCCTGTGCTATAATTTGGGAATGAAGCTGGTAAATTCTATTTTACTTCCCGCTAAAAACTTAACTTCCAAACGGTTCGAGCAGTTTAAAAAATTATCACTAAGAAAAAAAATTATCTACACAGTAATTGCCATAATTTTTTTTATAGTAATTTTTCAGATATTTAAGACTATTACCAAAAAACCTTCATATACAACTGCAAAAGTAGAAAAAACTGATATTACAGAGACAGTTTCCGAAACAGGAAATATCATTACAGGCGGAAAAATTGACGTCGTATCTCCAACCAATGGTATTGTTGAGGAAATTTATGTCTCAAATGGAAATGAAGTTATCGAGGGTCAAAGCTTATTCACAGTCAAAAGCAGTACTACCGAGCAAGAACAGCAAGCCTCATACGCAAACTATCTTACAGCTCAGGCAACGCAAAATTCAGCTGAATCAAACTTAAATGTACTTCGGGCAACTATGTATTCCTACTGGGATACATTTCGTGATTTGGCTACAGGTGATGCTTACGAAACCGGAGACAATAAGCCCAGAGATACAGAGAGACTTGAATCTCCTGAGTTTCAGATAGCACAGGATAATTGGCATGCTGCGGAAAAAAAGTATAAAGACCAACAAACTGTTGTTGCACAAGGAAAAGCTCAAGTTGGATCCACATGGCTTCTGTATCAGGCAACACAAAATGCGCTAGTTAAAGCACCTATATCTGGCACTATATCAAATCTTTCGGCGAACATAGGCAAAGCCGTAAAAGCAAGCACGATAACATCAACAGCGCTTCCAGTCCTTTCTATTGCTAACTTCACGACTACCGAAGTTCAAATATCCCTGTCTGAAACAGATATTTCCAAAGTAAAGCCTACTCAAAAAGCCAAGATCGAAATAAATGCGATTAATAACAAAATTTATGACGGAATTGTAAGCCGGGTTGATGATATTGGTACTGAGATACAAGGAGTTACGAGATACAACGTTTACCTAGAGATAACCAACCCTGATGAGAAACTTCGGTATGGAATGAATAGTGACGCTACTATTACTACCAACAAGCTTGAGGATACTCTTTCAGTTCCTAACTCTGCCATCAAGCCATACCAAGGAGGACGTGCGGTTAGAATTCCTGAGGGTAAAGATAAAGTAAAATTTGTCCCAGTAGTCATCGGCGTGCGGGGAACAACCCGTACCCAAATTTTAAAAGGTATAGCTGAAGGACAGGAAATTATCACAACGCTATCAAACGAGCAGGTAAAAAGGCCGGGACTATTCGGAAACTAAAATAATGTCAGACAAATCTCCTCTTATTCAGCTCCAGAATATAACAAAAGATTACATACTGGGAGATGGTCAGTCTTACCAGGCTCTTAATAATATTTCTCTTGAAATCGATGCAGGTGAGTTCATCGCTATTGTTGGACCATCAGGAAGCGGTAAGTCAACTTTAATGCATATTCTCGGTGCTCTTGACAATCCGACGCTGGGAAAGTATTTATTTAAGGGAAAAGACATAAGCACCTATACAGATGACCAGCTTGCTGAGATAAGGAACAAGGAGATCGGATTCGTTTTCCAAACATTTAACTTGCTTTCACGCACGACAGTATTTAAAAACGTGGAACGTCCAATGATGTATGCAGGTGTTGATGAGAAAAAAAGAAAAGAACGAGTTAATGATGCATTGGAATTAGTCGGTATCGCTGAAAAAGCAAATAATCTTTCAAACAAAATTTCAGGCGGACAAATTCAAAGAGTTGCAATTGCACGCGCAATTATCATGAACCCTTCAATTATTCTTGCTGATGAGCCAACCGGAAATCTTGATACCAAGACATCTCACGAAATTATGGGTTTCATAAAGGATCTAAACGAAAAAGGCAGAACAATTATCTTAATCTCTCATGAAAACGATATTGCAGCTTATGCCAGACGCGTGATTAAATTAGTGGACGGAAAAATCGTTTCAGACACGCGTAGAAAATAACATGGAATACAAAGAGATTTTTAAATCAGCTGTTCAGGCACTTAGATCCAATATTTTAAGGACGTCACTCACAATGCTTGGAATAATTATAGGAATTACATCCGTAATTCTAATTTATTCGATAGGGCAGGGAGCTGTGGCATTTATTACAAATGAACTGTCTTCTTTCGGGACAGATTATTTCCAGATAAATCCAGGCGGAAGCCAAATAAGTACATTTGCAGGATCAGAAGCTTTGACATTCGATGATCTTGAGGCGATAAAAAATGATGCATCTCTTACCAATATCAAAAGCGTTGCACCTATTGCAATGGCGTCCGTACCTGTTTCATCAAATGAAGAAGAAGACGAACTCCTTACGTACGGAATTACTCCTGAAGTTTTTGACATCTTACGTCCTGAAATTATTGAAGGTGAGTTTATTACGCAAGAGCAGGAGGAAGCATCTGAGCGGGTAGTTGTGCTTGGGTCAGAAGTCGCCAAGACTTTTTTTGGAGAAAATTCACAATCAGTCGGAGAAAATTTAAAAATAAACAACAGAAATTTTCGAGTAACTGGAGTTGTTGACTCTTCAAGCGCTTTGGCCGGAGGTTTTATAAACAACGCGATATATATTCCAATTAATGTCGTCATCAACGATATTCTCGGAGAAGAAAAACTCCAGGAAATTGACATTTCTGTTCATGATCCGGGCAGCATAAATCAAACAATTGATGACGTCGAAAACCTGCTTCGCGACAGACACGACCTTGATGAGAACGATGAAAACGACTTTCAGATTCAAAGCGCACAGGATATACTAACTACAGTCCAGACAATAACAGGACTTCTGACAGCCATGATCGCAGCAATTTCCGGAATTTCGCTTGTGGTAGGAGGAGTAGGAGTTATGAATATTATGCTTGTATCTGTTACCGAACGTACGAAAGAAATCGGACTCCTCAAGGCAATCGGAGCAAAACAAAAAGACATACTAACTCAGTTTCTCGTCGAATCAATAGTAATGACTCTTATCGGCGGCTTTATCGGTATTTTTCTGGGAATAGTTGGGGCATATTCCGTGTCAGCGATCCTTGGCATCCCGTTTGTCGTAAGCATTCCTGCAATTCTAATCGCCGTAGGCGTATCAACCCTAGTTGGAATTATCTTTGGGCTCTATCCTGCCCGCAAAGCAGCGATGCTTGCTCCTATAGACGCATTGAGATATGAATAACAATAAATATGTTTTGATTCTTAAATTTGTAGTTGGCTGGCCTCTTTCTATTCTTGCGTTGTTTTTTATTTTTAAAATCATTATTTCGAACTCTCCCAACTTATTTTCATATTTAAAAGCACCGAATATTCCGCTGGTTGCAGGAGGAATCCTTTGCTTCCTTTTTTACTATGCACTAAGGGCATTTTCCTGGAATACTCTGCTTAAGGAATCAGGTCATAATATATCGCTTAAGGAATCAAGCTACCTTTGGGGATTTGCAGAGCTTAAGAGATTTATACCCGGAAACATATGGTCTTTTCTTACCAAGACCATCAGCTTCGAAGACAAAGGAATTGACAAAAAAAGCATTGCAAAACTCCTTTTTATAGAAATAGGCATGTTTGTCTTGTCCTGTATCATATTCTCACTCTTAAGCTTGAATTTTGTGCTTGAAAGTATCCTGCCGAGCAGCTTAGGGTTTATTCATCAGCTTTCTATTCCTGCAGTCATTCTACTCACAATGTTTTATACCTTCAATAGAAGTTTTATTCCTAAAAGCCATAGTAAGATTCTAAATCTTTTCCGCTTCTTTTTACCAGACTTGAAACCAATAATTACGCTAAATTTGCTCCTAATTAATCTTCTATTTCTGTTTTTCTATGGATTGGGATATTTTCTTGTGATCTCATCGGTCGTAACCCTACCGCTTCATCATTCACTGTCACTTCTTGGATTTTTTGTTTTCTCACTTCTCACAGGCTATCTTTCATTTGTAACTCCCATGGGACTTGGAGTGAGAGAGGGGATGGTAACGCTAGGACTATCTAAATATTTGGCAACCGGTATGGCAGGGTTTGCCTCAATTTTTGTCAGAATGTGTCTAATTTCTACTGAACTAATTTTCATAAGCTTAATTTACTTATGGAAACATACAAAAAACCAAACTCTTTCAAAAGCAGAAAATTATGTTTCTAAAAATCTGCATGTAATTCTACTTAGTACATTTATATCGATTTATATTCTTTACTTCGCGACTATTAGTTTTCTCAGATACGACAATTTCTTCACGGGAAGATTTGATCTGGGAAATATGGAGCAGGCAGTTTGGAATACAATCAATGGAAGAATTTTCCTATTCACCAATCCTGACGGAATTGCTCCGATATCCAGACTTGCATTTCACGCCGATTTCATCTTGATTCTCCTTGCACCGTTTTATTTCGTCTGGGAACACGCCAAGTCTCTCCTGCTTATACAAACTGTTGTTTTGGCATTCGGAGCGATATATGTTTATCTTATTTCAAAACAATTGATAAAAGACAAAACCCTGTCTCTTGTCCTATCCGCTTCTTATCTAATAAACCCTTCCGTTCAGCTCGTCAACTTATATGATTTCCACCCGGTAGTTCTAGCCACAACCTTACTTTTGGGCGCTTATTATTATTTGATAAACAAAAAATATTTTTTGTTTTCCGTATTCCTTCTTCTTGCATCCTTGGCCAAAGAACAAATGTGGGTAGTAACCGCAATTTTCGGAGTATATATCTTTGTAATTCATAAAAAGAAATTGGCAGGTTCGCTGCTTTCTGTGATATCCTTGGCAATTTTCTATATAATTGTTTCGCAAATTATTCCTTCTTTTCATGGTAAAGAACACTTTGCATTGTCGTATTATTCTGAATTTGGAAGTTCACCTTTTGAAATTATCCGAAATATTATATTCTCACCCAATCTTGTACTCACGGCCATTTTTTCACAAAGCTCGCTTGATTATCTGCTAAAAATATTTCTTCCTTTTGGATTCCTTCCTTTCTTTAATCCTTTTTCTCTTGTATTTACTATTCCTGACTTTGCTATAAATCTTCTTTCGAACAATATCCAGCTTCGTCAAATCTATTATCAATATACTGCGGTAATCACACCATTTCTTTTTATTTCAACAATTTATGCAATAAGACTGATTGCAAAGAAATCAAAATTATTTTCTTTCAGATTTTTTACCTGGTATATATTTTTCTTTACGCTACTTGCTGCCTATCACACGGGTCCGCTTCCATTTGCAAAATTTCCAAATGTTAGTGTTTTTACTAAACAGCTTAGTTATAGAGATGAAATTAATAAAACTCTGAAGAAGATTCCGCAAAGCGCAAGCGTCGCAGCGACCAACAATATCGGATCTCATCTTGCAAGAAGGGAACTACTGTTCACAATTCCGATCGGCTTATATGAGGCTGATTATGTTGCTTTTCTTGTCAACGATATTTATGCTCAGCCTACGCTTGATGCTCAAAAACAAATGGCTATAAGTTTTAAGGCTAATTCCGACTACATGCTCATCCACGAAAAGGAAGACTTTCTACTATTTAAGAAGATTTCTCAATAGCCACTTGTAAATTTCCCCCGAAAGACATTACGATATATATAGTGGTAAATGTAGTAAAAGCAACGGGGGAGACAGAGCCCTTTTCTGAAATCAAAATAAGAAGCTCGATAAAACGAGCTGGTATTCCTCAGAAAATTCAGGAAGAGGTAGTTGAGCATATAAAATCAAAACTCTACGAGAATATACCAACCAAGGAAATCTACAGGCACATTCTTGAATTTCTTGGCCAATCTTCTCACCCCTTCAATGGAACTAAATACAACCTCAAGCAGGG
>JBBUBI010000048.1:2912-11244 GCA_038058335.1 Patescibacteria group bacterium | reverse complement strand
TAGTCAAAATGGATAAGAAAATAATCGCAGTAGTCTTAGCAATTGCTGTTATTATATTAGGAACAATTTATTTTATGAATTCAGGTGATAATACATCTAACACTAATACAAGCAATCCAACTAATTCTCCGGCAGCAACCGAAGAAACTACGCTTAAGATCGAAGATGTAGAAGTCGGTACAGGTGTTGAGGTAAAAAGCGGGGACACGATTACTGCGCATTATACAGGGACACTTACCGATGGTACGCAATTTGACAGTTCAGTGGGGAAAACTCCGTTTACAACTCAGATCGGCGTGGGGAATGTAATACAAGGATGGGATCAGGGAATTGTCGGGATGAAAGTCGGAGGAAAAAGAAAGCTGACGATTCCG
Organism: Patescibacteria group bacterium; assembly: GCA_038058335.1. GTDB lineage: Bacteria > Patescibacteriota > Microgenomatia > Levybacterales > UBA12049 > JBBTVO01. The sequence continues at coordinate 10,870 of JBBUBI010000048.1, read as the reverse complement.
GGAAGTCTTGCATATGGAGAGCGCGGATCTCCGCCTGTAATTCCGCCCAATGCGACACTTATCTTTGACATCGAACTCCTCGAAGTAAAGTAAATTTTTCTATTAAAAAAATAATCTCCTGATGTTACTATCTCTGTCATGTCGCTTAAGGAAATAAGAAATGGTGAAGAGAATGTTTACGCAGATGAGGAGAAATTAACTTTGAGCAAATGGGGAAAGATATTATGGATTACTCCAGATGCAATATCCAGAGCTGCAAAAAGGGCGAGAATTGAGCTTGAAGTTAGAGCGCCTATCAGTCCAAATGGACCGGCATCTAAGCTAATCCCAGTCTCTGAATTTCCTAGAATTATAAAAGGCCTACAGCAAGCCAGAACTGCTTACCACAAGGGAAGACCCAGCCATAAATGGACTCAGGGAGTAGATGTTTATAATGATTTTGAAGTCAGGCCTCCTTCAGAAGCTACGTTAATTTTTTCGCACGATATGCCTGCATAGGTTTGACTTTTCCTCAACTTTAGAGTATAAGTAACTCTACCAAAATGCAAATTGGACTATGTCCGTAAGATTATTTGCAATATGGATAAAATATGGGAAATGATGAAGACGAATTCTGCTGGTAACTTTTAGAAATTAGACTAATTAGAAATGAACCTACAAGGTCGGACCTTGCAAACTTGATTTTAATTTCTATTCTCTTTGGGCTCCGAGACCAAGTGCGTAGATTTCCTCGCAAACAAAAGAACTGCAATCCTCTGGTCTCTCGTCATAAATTCCGCAACTACCATCGCTTTGAAGGCTATTACAAACAAATGTTGAATATCCGTCTTTTACAAGCCTAGCTTCTTTTGCCGTACCCGTTTCAGGATTTGAGCTGCAGCAAATATCTATTTTTGTAGCTATGGGGCAGGTTTCGCAAAGATTTGGCATAAGGTGATATTGTACTATATTTTTTCCTACTGTCAATTTTGGGGAGCTTTTGTTTTGTATACTATTAAAGATGGTTAAACTACAAGTAAAGAAATTACGAACCTTAAAGGATAAGTCTCTTGGGTTGATTGGGCAAAAAAAAGCGTATCCCATAATGCTTGAGACACGTTTTGGAATTCATACGCTTGGCTTGAATTTTTCCATTGATGTTTTAATTTTGGACACTCAAAAAAGAGTTGTGGTACTTAAGGAGTCACTTTCTCCTTTTCGCATTTTTCTTTGGAATCCCCGCTTCAAAATTGTTCTCGAAATGCCGATAGGGACAATTAAAAAATATAATATTAAAAGAGGAACAGAAATCCTTCTAAGATGATCTACGAGCTATCTTGATTATTGACTTCTGGAGCTATTTGTTCATATAATTACGAATTATATTTCTATGATAGAACGATTTGTGCCAAAAGAAACAGAAAGACCCACGGTACATACTGCAGTCTATACACCGCCAAACATTATTACAAATGAAGACATGGTAAGGCATCTAACAGATGTTTCAAATGTTAGAAAGTCTTCAGGTGAGCCATACACAGCCGACGATATTGAACGTGTTACCGGAATAAAACAAAGGCATTATTGTGCTGAAATAGGAGCTCCTCCTCTGAATCGTGCAAAGATTGTGCCGGCTATGGGAACAAGAGTTGCATTGAGCGCTGTAAAAGGGAGAAGAGATTGGGATCATGTCGATGACATTTTTGCTTCTACCGGGGTTCCATATAAAAAATCGCTTGGCAGGGAAATTGCAGAAAATTTACGGGCATCAGGTGTTACGGTAGAACAGGCTAGGCAAGATGTCTATGCAGAATGCACAAGCCCTGTATGGATATTGGATCATTTAAGAAAAAACGAAGAAGAATTTGATGGAAATAATGTTGTTATAGTTGCTTCAGAATATGGATCGCCAGTTGTAGATGGTAAAGACAAAACTTTGCCTTCTGATGCAGCCACTGCAATTGCATTTACATATGGGATAGATCTAAAGGTTCTTGGTTCGTCTATACTTCACAGCCCTGAGTTTAAAGATCTAATTCGTGTTTCTATACTACCTGAATATACACCTCCCGAGGGAAGCTTATTCTTTTGTGAGGTAGGACAGCCTAGTGAGGGAAAAAAGCTTTATGGTGAGGAAAAATATGGTCTTAATTTAAGATATATGGAGATGGATGGCCGTGGGGTTTTTAACTGGTTGGCAAACCCTAATACAATTCCTCCAATTATTGATGAGGCATTCGAAATAGCAGGAGTAAAGCGTGATGAAATAGATGTGGTTATTCCTCATCAGGCAAATGGGAGGGTGATCGATATTATGGGAGGACTTATCGGAATTGATCAGAAGAAGATCGTTTCAAATATCAGAAATCATGGAAATTGCGGCTCGGCCACTACAATGCTTGCATGGCACGAGGCGGTAATAGAAGGCAGTATTCAAAAAGACAGTATAGTTATGATTTTAAATTTTGGTGCAGGTATGATGGCAGGCGCTGCTATTGTAGAAGTTAATTAGCATTTTTTTCCTCGCTTTTATCAGTACAGTCCTCAAGATTTTGATATACTGAATTTGTGAAGTTAGGTTTTAAAACACTTATATTTTCTGTTGCCTTGTGTCTGGGTGCAGGTGTGCTTGGATCAGTTTTTACTACATCTGAAATAAACACCTGGTATGCGACCTTAAATAAGCCAGCTTTTAATCCTCCGAATTGGATCTTCGCACCTGTATGGACAACTTTATATATATTGATGGGGATTTCATTTTATTTGGTTTTGAAAAGCAAATCCAAGGATAAAACTTTATCGGTCAAATTATTCGTCGCCCAGCTCTTTCTAAATGTTTTGTGGTCTTTGTATTCTTCAGACTCCACAGTCCTATGTTTGGATTCGCCACTATATTTATTCTGTGGATTTCAATCATTAGTACTATTACTAACTTTGATAAGATTTCAAAACCCGCAGCTTATTTGCTTTTGCCATACCTTGGTTGGGTGACGTTTGCCTCATTTCTTAACTTATCTATAGTTCTCCTGAATCTTTAGTAAGCATTTAGAGCTTTTTTTTGGAAATGCAAGATGACTTTGATTTCGGAGAATTAACTGGAATATTTGAATTTCTTAAGAAAAAAAGAACACCGACTTCCAAGAAAACCTAATTTATTAGAAAGTTTTAGTACCAAAGTTTCTAGAATTAATCTCTCAGATTGTAATAAAGGCTTGTTAGCAGTATAATCCCCGAATGGGAAACGACAGAGAAAATTCATCAGAGAGAGATAATTCTCTTGAAAAACAAATAATAGGGCTTCATAGAAGAGCTATAAACTATCTTAATGAACATGGAATGTACTTATGTACCAATAATGCTGATATAGCGGAAGAGCTCAGAGGGGATTTCGTATTAAATAAGGTTCCGTTTCAGGCACTGGATGAAAATGGGAATATAACTGAGAGAGAATATACAGTACAGACTGGACTGTTTGCGTGTCTTTGTGGAGGCTCAAACGAAGACCGCATGATTCCTGACGATGCAGTGATATACTTTGGTTTTGAAGAAGAACCATTTCTTCAGGTAGCACCAAGTAAAGCAAGTATCGTTGATGGTGATGATAAAAAGTTAAGGGATGCAGAAAAAAATGATCTTAAATATCATGCAGGATTCACGTCTTGTATAATTACTCCTCCTAGGATTAGCATGCTTAGGTATTATCCTGTCGATAAATTAACTTACTAAGAGTAGGAGAGTTATTCCTCGGAAGGTTCGGGGGGCAGGAATTTTTGAGTTCTTCATAATTTTTTTAAGTACTTCAAAACCTTTCTTGGCAAATCTGATATTTTTCATGAGCTTATTATACATATTTAAGTTAAGAAAAGTAGAAATTAATCGCTTTTTCACTCTCAGATCGTGCAATCTAGGTAATTGAATTGGTATTTGTTATTGGGAATAGAGGATTGTTACCTTCTGTGAGTTCTTGATAAATCTTCTTATTTACTGCAAGAAAGTTATGGTTTTTGTAATCATATGAAGATTTGCCGATGTTCACAACAACTCCTCCCGCTTCTGAAACCAATAGAGCGCCTGGAGCATAATCCCAGTCCTTGCCGAAAGGGTCAACACAAATTCTTCCTTCAATCTTTCCTGACGCTATAAGACCGAACTCATACCCACAATTAATTGTTCTAACTATTATTGATTTCTTATTCAAGCTTAAATACAAGTTCAGATTTTTTTCTATATCTAAATTTGTTTCAACTGCAAGGTAAGCTTCGCTTAGCGATCTATCGCTTACCTGTATTCTTTTACCGTTCAACCTTGCTCCATTGTTTATTTCCGCCTCAAATAACTCTTTCGTAACAAAATTGTAGATAACTGACAAAATAACTTTTCTCTCTTCAATAAGTGCAATCATGGTGGTGCAAAAGGGTATCCCTCTTATAAAATGAGCGGTTCCGTCAATAGGGTCAACAAGCCAAAACTTATTGGATTTTTTTCTTTCACCAAGTTCTTCTCCGTGAAAACCAATAGATGGGTCGTGTTTTTCTAATTCACTTGCTATGAAATTTTCTATCTCAATATCAAGTTTTGTAACAACGTCAACTGCACGTTTGCTTTTATTATTAGTTATTTCTACATTTCCGAAATGTTTTACAAGAATTTCTCCAGCTTGTTGTGCGACCTCTTTTGCAGTGGAAATATTCGAAGTTGTCATTTCGTAATTATATCAGAATTATTAGTCTCAAAAATTGAAAGAAAGAGGAATTAAAAGAAATTAAACTCATTTGGCCGGAAGTATAAGTTAATTGTCCGGGGAAGGTTCGGGGGGTAAGAATTCTTCTCCGCCTGAGTCATCACTCTTCTGATACTCGCCCGGCTTTAGCCACTGAATATAAGTACATCCTGTTGCGACTTTTTTCTCTCTGTCCCAACCGCTTGTTGAGCATTTTTTCATCTTCTTTCCAGCAGCAGTCGTATAGAGTACGAGCTTTTTCCCGCATTGCGGGCAGTCTTCATCCAGCTCTTCACTTGTGCCATTTATCCATTCGACAAAGTCACAACCCTCTGCTTTTTTCGTCTCCTTGTTCCATGAATTTGTCGAGCATTTTTTCATCTTCTTCCCAAATATAGTCGTCACAAGAATTACAGGTGATCCGCATTTGGGACATTTTTCTTCAAGCTCCTCCGGTTCTATGGGGAGCCATTTGACATAGTCGCATCCTACATTCTTCTTGGATTCTGCATCCCAGCTGCCTGTTGAGCATCTTTGAAGTTTTTTTCCAGTCGAAGTTTCAGTTATCGGCGCAAGCGGAGATCCGCATTTGGGACATACTTCATCCATAAGTATTAATGATACCAGAGAAGTTTTAGTTTTGCTCAAGTAAAATTGAGAATAATTTCCTTGCAAATATAATCCAGCTTGGCTATGATATTTTTATGGATACCAAAACCACGGGGTGGGTCTTCTTAAGCATTGGAGTTTTCATAATGGCTCTTTCTGTAGTATTGGTAGTGCTTGCTTTTACAAACGTAATTAGACCTTCATATTTAGGCAGTTCCTTGTCTGCTCCAAAGAAGCCAGCTGTAGTAACTGATATTAATTCTATAAATTCCGGTCAGGCAAATTTACCATCTCTTATGCCAAGCCTTGATGCAATTTCACCAGAATCTTTGAATGATGTTCTAAATTTGTCTACCCACTTTTTTCTTATGGTGTTCGTAGGCGGATTTGGACACAAGCTCGCGATGATTGGCGTGAATCTCATCCGTCCGATTGTCGTCAAGACTTCAAATAAAAGATTGGAAGAGTCGCCACCTCAAGTATAGACTTTTTGCGTTTTGTTATAATAGTCCTCAATCATGAATAACACTTTTACATGTCCGCATTGTAACAAGCCATTTGAGATGTCTGAGGCTCTGAAGCATGATTTGATTGAGATAAAAGATAGAGAAATAGCAAGAATTAAAAAAGAGACCGAAGTAGATCTTGAGAAAAAATTCAGCACCAAGTTTGCGCAGGATGTAGCAAATCTTGAGAAAGAGAATGATGAGGAAAAAGTGCGGAATAAAAAGCTTACAGAGCAAGTCGGAGAGCTTCTTGAAGAGATGAGAAAACTTCGCAGGAAAGATGAGGAGAGGGAGGTTGAGATGAAAAAAAAGCTCATGGATGAGGAGGAGAAGATCAGGGCAGAGTCGGCTAAGGCTGCCGAGGAAAAATCCAGTCTTCAGATCCTGGAACTCCAGAAAAAATTAAGCGACACTGAACAGGCATTGATAACAGCTCAGAGTAAAACTAAGCAGGGATCTCAGCAGCTTCAGGGAGAAGTAATGGAGCTCGAGCTTGAGGGAAAATTGAAGTCAGCTTTTATTCATGATGAGATATCTCCTGTGGGCAAAGGAGTTGTGGGAGCAGATATTATCCAGACTGTTAAGAATACGCATGGTAATTCTGCAGGAATTATTCTTTGGGAGACGAAGCGCGCCAAATGGACTCCATCTTGGCTTCCAAAGCTTCGTGACGACGCAAGAAAAGTCGGTGCGAACGTCACGGTGCTTGTGACAGAAGAATTACCGAAAGATGTCGATAACTTCAATATAGTAGATGGGATTCTTATCACGTCTTATTCATACGCGATACCGCTTGCAGGAATTCTGAGACGGCAAATGATCCAGCTTGCTATTGCCAAGAGCACTGCGGCAAATAAAGATGAGAAGCTTGAAAGTCTTTATGGATATTTGCAGAGCGAGACATTTCGCCATAGATTTGAGGCATATGTGGAGGGAATTGTGCAGATGCAAAAAGATCTTGAGACTGAAAAGAGGTCATCAATGAGTATTTGGAAAAAAAGAGAGGTGCAGATAAATAGAACACTAAATAATCTTTCGAATATGTACGGTGAGCTTCAGGGAATTATGGGCTCTGCACTTCCGGATATAAAACTTCTCACGTCTTCAGGGGAAGCTGAGGAAAATTCTGAAGAAGAAGTCAAAACAGAGAAGTTGTTTTAAAAGTGCCTAAGTAAATAAGTTGTTGACTTCTTGATTGAGATAGTTTTTAATTAATTTATGGTTCAGATTTGGTTAGGATTTATATTATTAATAGCAGGAGTTTGGTTTTTTATTTCACCGAAAAGTGCATTTGAATTCAGAAAAAAAATGGTTGAGATGCTTGGTGGCAAGATTACCGGGAGCAAGAAATTAACAGGTGCATATAAGTGGGTAGGAATTGCTCTTTTTGCGATTGGCGTAATTCTTCTAATTTCATAATTAATTCTCCGCCTTTACAAATCAAACTTTTGTGGTAGAATCAAAAAGTGAATAATAAAATTCTTCTTGGATTTGGAGCAGTCGCAGTTGCTGTTGTTTTAATTGGTGCTGCATTTATGATGTCCAAGAATTCTTCTCAAGCTCCAACTGATGGTTCTCAGAAAATGACGGATGATAAATCCGGATCAGCTCAAAAATCAATAAAAGATCTTCTTACTTCAGGATCAGCTCAAAAATGTACATTTAAAGATAAAATGGCGGAGACTGATGTGGATGGTACGGTATATGTAGCAAATAGTATGATGCGATCAGATTTTGCATCAAACATAAATGGTCAGGCAATTATTAACCACATGATAATAAGCGACAACAAAATGTATTCTTGGGTAGATGGACAGACTTCAGGTATGATGATTGCATTTGATCCCAATGCAATAACAGACGGAACAAAGCCTACGGGAACTGCGGATCAGTCAGTCGATATAAATAAATATGTCGACTACAGCTGTTCCGGATGGACAGAAGATAGTTCTGTATTTACTCCGCCTTCCAATGTGAAATTTAATGACGCGGGAAGCATTATGAAGCCGTCAGGAACTCAAAAGCCTGGAGTCGGTGATGCACAAAATGCATGCTCAGCGTGTGACAGTCTTCCCGCAGCTGAAAAAGCGCAGTGTCGCACCGCCCTCAGCTGCAACTAAGCCACTTTTCTTAAGTAGTCTTTT
>JBBUBI010000048.1:0-2812 GCA_038058335.1 Patescibacteria group bacterium | reverse complement strand
TTTGGCAACGACCAAGCCTTTTTTCATTTTCGTTTGTGTGGTTTGCTGACCGCCTTTTATCTCTTCGATAAAATCAGGACGTACATTTATATGAAATGTTTTTCCTTTCATTCCAAACTTTATAAAAAAATCTGGCTGAAAGATTTTTCTATAGTCCGGATCGTCCGCCACCAATGTATCAAATTTTTTACCAATCAGATTTCTTGCGATGGCAGCAATATTTTCTGAAGTTGCAGTTCTTCCCGAAGGAAGAAGAAGTCCGCCCTCGTTTATAATTGTACTTTGGTATCCCAGATCCGGAAGGCGAAAGTTTTTTGCTACCTCATCCAATACAGGGATGAGATTTTTCTTGATTTGCTCTCTCTCAAAAGGCCTATGACCTATTTGTGCTTCTATGAAGCTCGGGCGGTGTTTTTCAAGAATAGCAAGATGTCTGAAAAAGCTTTTACCCGTAGGAAAATAATATGGTAAAATTCCCCGGAGAGAATATTCTGGATTCTCCTTCGGATCTTGGCAATACCAAGCCCTCTCCCGGTAAATTAGCTCAGCATCGGCCGCCATATCTTCCATTACATTTCCTAATATCATAGCTGCAGAGAATATATCTGATCCACTACTTCCTCCCTCATTAAAAGAGCTAATAATATCGGTTGCAGAGACTATCCGGTCTATTCGATATGGTTTTTCAGATTCTATAACCTCTGTTCTTGGTTTTCTCAACCTGAATTTTGGATTTTGAGTCTCAGGCTTTGGAATACTATATCCTAGCTGCTCAACTGGATTTCCCATAAGTGTGTAATTTTAGCACAATTTGATGGGATTTGGTAAAATACAACTATGTCAGAAGGATTAAAAGCACCACGACCAAGAAAACTAGTATCGGGTCAGCCAAGATTAATACCGGATTCGGCATTAGTATCTGGACAGGATGTAAATCAGCCGAAAAAACCTAAGCATTTCTGGGAAGGTACTGTTCCGAATGTGAGCCCGATTGACGACAAGGAAGGCTCACACATTAGAGTAAGAGGATATAAGATTTCAGGAGAGACCGTTATTAAAGATGCGAAAGGAAGAGAAAGAGAGCTTGATCCTATAACAAAACTTAGTTTTGAAAGAGAAGAGAGGCATGGCACTGCGGATTCAGCAACAACTAAAGAAGTTGATAGTCAATATGGCGGAGAAAAACCAAAATTCCGAAGATAAGAACTGCAGTTGATCAATTTTATTTAAATCTTAGTAATTATATTCCTCAGATCCTCGTGTGGTAAAATAGCTCCAATATGAAAGAGACAGATCCAGAACTTCCTACTCCGCGTCTTGTTGTCGCTTCAGAGAGAAATCCGGGAAAGTCTGAATGTACAGTTGTAAAATGCTCTCCTCTTAATGAAGTTCAAATCAGAAGAAATAGCCGGGGTATTATGTATCGGGTAATACCTCAAATGGTTTTGACAGAAAGATCAGTAAGAGTTGCTTTAAGTTTGGTTGAGGGGAAGCGTTTTGTCGCAAGCAGAACACAGGAAATTTTAATAGATGTTGATTATCGAATAGAAAATACGAAAATAAAAATATCACTTGCTAAATTTCAAAGAGAAAAAGAATTTTATGTAACAGTTCAAGCCCCGGAACACGAAGTACTAGAAGAAGCACAGCTTCTATCAACAGACAAATATTATTAAATCCTCTGATATAATTTTTCTATGATGAGGTGTAATTGGCCGGGTGATGATTCTCTAATGATTAAATATCATGATGAAGAATGGGGAGTTCCTGTGCATGATGAAAGACTGCTTTTCGAGTATATGATTTTGGATGCTTTTCAGGCAGGACTTTCATGGAGAACCGTACTTCACAAAAGAGAAAATTTCCGCAAGGCTTTTGTTAATTTCGATCCCAAAAAAATTGCAAAGTTTAGCAAAAAAGACTATGAGAGATTACTCGGTAATGCAGGAATTATCCGCAACCGTGCGAAAATAAACGCTGCGATAATTAATGCAGAAAGATTTCTCGAAGTACAGAAAGAATTCGGGAGTTTTGATAAATATATATGGCAGTTTACAAATGGTAAAACCAAGACTAATAAGTTTAAGAATTTAAATGAAATTCCTGCGAAAAGTTCTGAGTCGGATGAGATGAGTAAGGATTTGATAAAAAGAGGATTTAAATTTGTGGGTTCCACAATTTGCTATGCATTTATGCAGGCCTCAGGAATGATCAACGACCATCTGGTAAGCTGTTTCAGATATAGCTATATAAAAAGACTGCAATAAATATTATAATTAGCTAAATGTCATCTGCCGAGAGATTTAGAAATATTGAGCCCCAAGATCCTTCTGAAAATAATTTTTTATCCTTTGATGCGAAGCAGTCTTTTTACAGAAGACGAAGCTTGAATCAAAGAGCCGCGCAGTCAATTCAAGCAAGAAGGGCCGAGCATTTTGGATACAAAAAAGTAAAAGAATTAGAGCATGGATCCTAAGAAGCTTGAAGAGCTTAAGAAAAAATTAACCCCTGAGCAGTACAATATTTGTTTCCTCAAGGGCACTGAGCCTCCGGGGTCTGGAAAATATACAGGTAATCACGATAAGGGAATGTACAAGTGCGTAGTTTGTGACACGTCGCTATTTTATTCGGACAATAAATTTGAAAGCGGAACGGGATGGCCGTCTTTTGACAGACCAGTTGGAGAAAATGTAAGGTTTGAAGACGATAATAGTCTTGGGATGAAAAGAATTGAGGCAATATGCAAGACCTGCGGTGCACATCTGGGACATATTTTTGATGACGGACAGACAGCAACACGCAAAAGATACTG